>JANMPK010000092.1:0-5075 GCA_031369825.1 Sphingomonadales bacterium | reverse complement strand
CGGCGCCAAAGAGCAAAGACTGAACCAAAAGACGATTGCCCCGGTGCTCTCGTCCTTGCACATCCGTCGCAACTGGATTGCGACGCAGGCAGTCAACATAGCACCCGTCAGCGCAACTAAAACGCCCGTACCGTAGATGTTATTGCTTCCCGGCTGAACAGCAATCAACACGCCGACAAAGCCCAATAGGATTGCACCCCACCGGTAGCGACCGGTCGCTTCCCAGAGCAATAAAGCCGCCAGCAAAGTTGCGAAAAACGGGGTGGCGAAACCGATTGTTGTCGCTTTGGCCATTGGCAATAACAGCATAGCGCTGAAATTGAGGGTCATAGAAATCAGCCCGAGTGCGGAACGTAAGGCATGCGCGCCCGGGCGTTTGGTCTTGATTGATGCCAAATTTCCTGTCCACCACAACCACAGGATTACCACAGGCAAGCCGGCCAGTTGCCTCCAGAAAAGGCTTTCGGCGACATGGATGCCGTGATTGCCCGCCAGCTTTACCAGCGCAAACATGACGCCCAGCATCGCCATCGCGGCCAGCCGTAACAGGATACCGAGCAAAGGGCGTTCCGGGCTGTACGAAATTGTGGAAGCAGTGAATGGGGGAATGCTAGGATCGGCCACATCGCAGCGTTACGACACCATGCCAGACTTGACCATTGCCTTTACGGCCACCACATGCGCCCGCATGGCATTGCTGACATTATCTTTTTGGACGGAACATTTATGGACGGCTATGTCGCTTTGTGCGGCGGTGCTCGTTTTCATTAGCAGCTTTGCTGACCATCGCCGACAGAAACGGATGCGGATAAACGACGTGGGTTTTATGCCGTGGACGGAGATCACAGTATTTTCGGTATTGGCAACGGTTTTAGCAGCAGCCTCCGCAATCAAAGCTGGCGAGTTTTTTTAACCCAGACAGGCTTCAAGAAACGGTTGATCAAAGCCGAACTGCCGCGCCTTTTCCAACGTGTACGGACGAACGCCGCCTGCTACCCATTCACCGTTGATATTGCCGTCGGCATCATCATCGCGGTATTCAAATTTGAACAGATCCTGTGTCACGATCACGTCACCTTCCATCCCGATGACTTCGGTAATTTGCGTGGTCCGACGTGAACCGTCGCGCAGACGTTTGACCTGAACGATCAAATCGACGCTTTCCGCAATCTGGCGTGAAATGGCTTCCTTCGGTATTTTGATGTCACCCATCAGGATCATGTTTTCCATACGGCCGAGGCATTCGCGCGGGTTGTTGGCGTGGAGCGTACACATCGAACCATCATGACCGGTGTTCATTGCGGCAAGAAGGTCGAAACATTCCGCGCCACGAATTTCGCCAAGGATGATGCGGTCAGGCCGCATACGCAGGGCGTTCTTGACAAGGTCACCAATGGTAATCGCGCCGTCGCCTTCAAGGTTGGGCGGGCGGGTTTCGAGCGGCAGCCAATGCGGTTGCTGCAAGCGGAGTTCGGCAGCATCTTCAATCGTCAGCACGCGCTCGCCAGGGTCGATCATCTTCGACAGCGCGTTGAGCATCGTCGTCTTACCCGAACCCGTACCGCCCGAGATAACGATGTTCATCCGGCAGGCCCCGGCAATTTTCAGCGCGGTCGCCATCGGCTCGGACATCGAGCCAAAACCCTTGAGCATGTCGATAGTAATCGGCTTCTCGGAGAATTTACGAATCGAGATCGCGGTGCCGCGCAAGGACAATGGCGGCACGATGACGTTCACACGTGAGCCGTCTTTCAAACGGGCATCGGCCAGTGGCGTGGTTTGGTCAACGCGGCGACCGACCTGGTTGCATATCCGCTGGGCGATCTGGAATAGATGTTCCTCGTCGCGGAACTGGATCGGCGCAATCGTCAGTTTGCCCTTTTTTTCGATATAGGTCTGCATTGGACCGTTGACCATGATATCGGTGATGTCTGGATCATTGAGCAATTCTTCGAGCGGGCCAAAGCCGAGCAGCTCGTCAACCAGCACCTTTTCAAGCGCAAATTGCTCGCGGCGGTTTAGCGTCAGTTTCAGCTCTGCCAAAACTTCCAGGATAATAGGCCGGAATTCTTCGGTCAGTTCTTCCTTGTTGAGCGAAGCGGCTGCTTCGGGGTCAACACGTTCAAGAAGACGCGGCAGGACCTGTTCCTTGATCTTGTGGACCGAGGCTTCAAAGCCCTGCGGTCCTTCATCAACCTCTGCCAGTGCGGAAGCACGCTCGGTCAAACGAGACATCGCGTCCTGAACAGGCGGCGGTGCCGACGCTGCGCCAGGCAGCTCGACCGAATTGATCGGCGGGAATTGTTCGCCGCCTTCCGGCATCGGATTTTCCGGCACTGCGGATGGCAAGGGCTGACTGCTGCCTTGGCCGCTGCCGCTGCCACCGGTCATGGGGCGTGCAACGCCAAATGAAGGACGCCCGTTAGAAACCCCGGGTTTTTTGCCGAATGCGCTCACAGCTTGGCCGCTCCATTTTCCGTGCGTTATTACGAAAGACAGGTCGTAGAAGAAAATGGTAAACAAAAGCGAAACGTTGATAGCGGGTTATGCCGGGATTGATGCTTTCACGTTCGCTTTAATCTCACTATGCGGCTGCATCATCTAATCCGTCACGTCTGGAACATAATGTCTGCCCGCCAAAGTAATATCGGCCTGTTAATGGCGCTTGCAGGCTTTGCTGCCCTGTCGTGCGGTGACGCTGTTATAAAATCTATTGCTGGCGAATGGCCGGGTACTGCCGTCGCCACGCTGCGTTACAGCATCGGTGCCGCCGGGCTTGGCCTGCTGCTATGGATACGCGAAGGGCGCGCAGCATTTACGGTGCCGATGCCAAAAATGCAGATATTGCGCGGCGTATCGGTTGCGGTGGCGACGCTTTGCTTTTTCTCGGCGATTTTCCTGATGCCGCTGGCCGAGGCGACAGCGATTGTTTTTACTAGCCCGATTATCACTGCGATGCTCTCTGCCGTGCTGCTGAAGGAGCGCGTCGGGAAGGCGACGTGGATTGCCTCTGCAATTGCCTTTGTCGGTGTCTTGGCAATCATGCGGCCCAATATCGCATTGCTCGGTGTTGCAGCATTGTTACCGCTCATCGCCGCATTGTGTATGTCAATGATGATGATGGCCAATCGTGCAGTTGCCGGGGCCGGATCACCACTACAAATGCAGTTTCTGATTGCGGTTATTGCCGCACCGGTGTTGCTGCTGGCGGCCTTTGCCGGACAAATGTCGGGTGTGTCAGCGTTTGCGGTGGCAATGCCCGACTGGACCATTGTCGCGCGTTGTACTCTGGTTGCGCTGACTGCGACTTGCAGCCACTGGTTGGTCTATCTGGCGACAACCAGGGCCTCTGCTGCCGATATCGCGCCGATGACCTATGTTCAGCTGCCGACCGCGATGCTGCTCGGGATATTGCTGTTTAAGGACTGGCCCGATGCCCTGGCGCTCGTCGGGTTTGCAGTGATTATAGCTGCCGGGCTGTATTTGTGGCACAGTGGTCGTCCGGTGAGGGAGGACATATTATGAAACCGTATTTTCGCTTCGTCGCAACTATTGCGCTGATGGTTCCGGCGGGGCTGGTGGCGCAGCCGGATGCGATGCCGGGCTGGATGACCGGCGCATGGGCAAAAGCGGACGGTGAAAGCTGGTCCGACGAATATTGGACCCCGCCCCGTGCAGGCATCATGATCGGCGCCAGCCGTGCGGGCGAAGGTGAAAAACTGCAATTTTGGGAGCATATGCGAATTGTGCGCGAAGCTGATGGCACATTGGCTTTCTGGGCGATTGCGGGCGACCAGAAGCCAGTGCGTTTTGGCGCTGTGAAAGCGACCGAAAGCGAGGTTGTCTTCGAAAATGCGGGGCATGATTACCCCCAGCGCATCAAGTATTGGCGCGAAGGGAAAGAGTTGAAGGCGCAAATCTCGCTGATCGACGGCAGCAAGCCGACCGAATTCAGCTTCAAGATGATGGGCGGCCCCTAAGCCGCCTCAATCACCTGTTCTGCCAACACGGTAAGCCCGTTTTCATTCACCTCTGCAAAGCCACCCGCGATGGACAGCTTTTCCGGGACAGCACCTGCGCTGGCGTAAATGTCCAGCGTCGCATCGCTGCGCAGCGTGCTCATCATGGGCGCATGGCCCTCCAGCACGCCGAAATCGCCCTCGGTGCCCGGCACGACGACCATATAGACGTCGTCCGAGCGGTAGAGGCGTTCCGGGGTCACGAGTTCGAAGTGGAGTGGCATGATGGCTTACGCCGCGTCCGCTGCGAGCTTCTTGCCCTTTTCAACGGCTTCGTCGATGCCGCCGACCATGTAGAACGCGGCTTCTGGCAGATAATCATATTCGCCGTCGACCACTGCCTTGAACGATTTGACCGTGTCTTCGATGGCAACGAACTTGCCTGGAATGCCGGTGAAGACTTCTGCAACGTGGAAAGGCTGCGACAGGAAGCGTTGGATTTTACGGGCGCGGCTGACGATGAGTTTGTCGTCTTCCGAAAGCTCGTCCATGCCGAGGATGGCGATGATGTCCTGAAGCGACTTGTACTTTTGCAACGTTTCCTGAACGCGGCGGGCGGTGTCATAATGCTCTTGGCCAACGATTGAAGCTGTCAGAACGCGCGAGGTCGAATCGAGCGGGTCAACGGCTGGGTAGATGCCCAATTCCGAAATCGCACGGTTCAGCGTGGTCGTCGCGTCCAAGTGGGCAAATGATGCGGCTGGCGCAGGGTCGGTCAAGTCATCTGCGGGAACGTAGATGGCTTGCACCGAAGTAATCGAACCCTTGTTGGTCGATGTGATGCGTTCCTGCAACTGGCCCATGTCGGTCGCCAGAGTAGGCTGATAACCCACAGCCGAAGGAATACGACCCAGAAGTGCTGACACTTCCGAACCAGCCTGCGTAAAGCGGAAGATGTTGTCGACGAAGAACAGAACGTCCTGGCCTTCGACATCGCGGAAATATTCTGCGATGGTCAGACCTGACAAAGCAACTCGGGCACGCGCGCCGGGAGGTTCGTTCATCTGGCCGAAAACGAGAGCAACCTTTGAACCTTCTGGAGTCGGGTTGCCGTCC
>JANMPK010000079.1:0-2600 GCA_031369825.1 Sphingomonadales bacterium | reverse complement strand
TCTTGGTAAACTCCTCTGTGCCTTTGTTCTTCAATGCGCGCACGGGAATGACCGGTAGGCGCGGGTCAATCTGCACGCTGGCCACCGCGTCGCGAGCATTGGCACGCAGAAACGCGGCTTTGAAATTGGGATGCGCGATGCTTTCATGCGCGCAGACAAAGCGTGTGCCGAGTTGCACGCCGCTGGCACCCATTTCGAGGTAGCTCGCAACAAGCCCGCCGCGCGCGATGCCGCCTGCAACAAAGATCGGCAGCTGTTCCCCAAGCTCGGGCAATATTTCCTGTGCCAGCACCGAAGTCGCCACCGGCCCGATATGCCCGCCCGCCTCGCTACCCTCGATAACCAGCGCATCAACCCCCGAACGGACGAACTTCTTGGCAAGCGTCAGAGCAGGCGCAAAACAGATGACCTTCGCGCCAAATGCCTTGATCGTCTCGATACTGCCCTTCGGCGGCAACCCGCCTGCGAGTACAACATGGCTGACATTGTACCGCGCGCACACCGCAATCAAATCCATGATCTGCGGGTGCATGGTGATCAGGTTCACACCGAAAGGTTTGGATGTGAGAGCCTTCGTCGCGGCAATCTCCGCATCCAGCAACTCGGGCGTCATCGCCCCGCAAGCAATCACCCCGAACCCGCCCGCATTCGAGATGGCAGACACAAGGTTCCGCTCCGAAACCCAAGACATCGCCCCGCACATGATAGCGGTTTCGCAGCCCAAAAATTCGGTGCCGCGTTGCATGAGATGGGCGAGTTTTGTCACTCCGCATCTAAACCATAAGCCGTGTGCAACACACGCACCGCCAACTCGGTCTCATCCTCGTCAATCAATACCGACACCTTGATCTCGCTCGTCGAAATCGCCTGAATGTTGATCTTGCGGTCGGCAAGCGCGGTGAACATTGTTGACGCGACGCCTGCGTGACTCTTCATCCCGACGCCGACGACCGAAATCTTGGCGACCTTCGTGTCTGCGATCACCCGGTTGAAACCAATCGCGTCGCGCTGATTCTCCAATATGTCGGTGCAGCGTGCAAGATCGGCTTGCGGGACGGTGAAGGTCACGTCGGTTTCGCCTTTGTCACGGCCGACATTCTGGATGATCATATCGACGTTGATATTCGCATCGGCCAACGGCGCGAAGATATGGCTCACCGCACCAGGCCTGTCGGGTACCCTAGTCAGGGTAATTTTCGCCTCATTCTTGTCATGGGCGATGCCGGTGATCAGTTGGCGTTCCACTTCGTTCTTCTCCAGTTCTTCGTCGCTTACTATCATCGTGCCGGGGATGCTATTGGCATCGGGCGCACCTTCGTCGGTGAACGACGACAGCACCTGCACGCGGACATTTTCTTTCATGGCAAGACCGACCGAGCGGGTTTGCAATACCTTAGCCCCGACGCTCGCCAGTTCGAGCATTTCTTCGTAGGTAACGGCCTTCAACTTGCGGGCACGCGCCACAATCCGTGGGTCGGTGGTGTAGACGCCGTCGACGTCGGTGTAGATATCGCACCGGTCGGCCTTGACCGCCGCCGCAACCGCAACCGCCGACGTATCGGAGCCGCCACGACCCAAAGTGGTGATGCGGTTGTCGTCGGTCAGGCCTTGGAATCCGGGGATGACGGCGATGGTGCCAGCGCCCATTGAGCTGAGCAACTCGCTGGTGTCTATCGTGCCGATCCGCGCTTTTGCATGGGCGTCATCGGTGTGGATAGGCATTTGCCAGCCGAGCCAACTGCGCGCTTTGCAGCCCAAGGCTTGCAATGTCATTGCCAGTAGCCCTGCGGTAATCTGCTCACCGGCCGCCACCACCACGTCATATTCGGCTGGGTCATACAGCGCATTCGCCTCACGGCAGAAATTGACCAGCCGGTCGGTATCGCCCGCCATCGCCGAGACAACAACGGCAACCTCGTCCCCGCGCTCGGCCTGCGCCTTTACGATCTGAGCGACCCTGCGGATGCGCTCAGTCCCGGCCATCGACGTGCCGCCAAATTTCATGACAATTCTGGCCATGGATTCCCTGTAATTATTGCTATGTTACAATCGGGCGTCCTGATAGGGACACGATATGGCAAAGGCAAGCACAGCAAAGACAATAAATGCCGCAGAAGCCGCCCATTTTGGTGCGCTGGCGGCGGACTGGTGGGACCCAAAGGGCAGTTCGGCGATGCTGCATAAGCTAAACCCGGTGCGGCTGGGCTTTGTGCGGGCAGCGATTGATGCGCATTTTGCCGGGGATGCTAATGCGCGCTATCCGTTGGCTGGCAAGACTGCGCTGGATGTCGGATGTGGTGCAGGACTGCTGTGCGAGCCACTGGCACGGATGGGGGCTGCGGTGACAGGTGTTGATGCCGCGGCAGAGAATGTCGAGGCTGCGAAGGCGCACATGGCGCAGTCCAAGCTTACGATAGATTACCGCGCGGGCGAGTTGTCCGAGCAGGGGCTTAAGCAGTTTGACGTCGTGACCGCGATGGAGGTTATCGAGCATGTCACGGACCCGGCGGCGTTTGTCGCAGAACTGGCGCGCCATCTGAAACCCGATGGTTTGCTCATCATATCAACGCCGAACCGGACAGCGGCTTCGCGGCTGTTTC
>JANMPK010000075.1:0-8401 GCA_031369825.1 Sphingomonadales bacterium | reverse complement strand
CCACCATCACGCTCGATTTCGCGCTCGGTCGCCTGACTGGAGTAATCGAAAAGCTGTTGGTCTACCCCGAACGCATGCAGAAAAATCTCGACCGTATGGGTGGCTTGGTCCACTCACAGCGCGTATTGCTAGCACTCACCCAAGCAGGCATCAGCCGCGAGGATAGCTACCGCATCGTTCAACGCAACGCGATGAAGGTATGGGAATCGGACGGTGCATTATCGTTGCTGGAATTGCTCAAAGCTGACGCCGACGTCACCGCAAAGATGAGCGCCGCTGACATAGAAGACCGCTTCAATCTCGATTATCATTTCAAGCATGTCGACACGATATTCGCGCTGGTGTTTGGCTAGGATCAAAAGCTCGCCTGCCTTAAGGGAATATGTGAAACATTCTCATGCTCCATATGGAGCAGGCCAAGTTCCATTGCTAATGTCACCATATGGGTGCGGTTGCGCGCCCGGATTTTCAACCTTACGTTTTCAATATGCCTTTCGACAGTGCGCGGGGCGATATCAATTTCCTGGGCGACCTCTTTGGCTGATAAGCCTTGTGCGATGAGTTCGAGAACTTGCTGCTCTCTCACGGTTAATAACGGCACGCCGCTTTTTGGGTCTATTTGCAACACAACTTTATGCTCCTCGAAAGTCCAAAGACTCGATTTAGTTTTACCGTTGCAACCCGGTTCAATATTTTCCGCTAATTCAAAACGATGCGGGTATTAAGTAACTATGTAGTTTGGGTTTTTATCACCCAATTTCCACTTTACGGCCCCTGCATCCAACATGTTGCGCACCCCTGTGCACGACTCAGAACATGTCCAATACAATATTTTGTAGCATATATCCTAAGTTATACCCAATTGTAAAATACCCTTAGTAAAAACCCCCACGTTATTTTGCCCACGTGATTATCAGGGTGCAAAAGGCACACCGATTCCCCCCAATGGTCATAGCCAGAAAGCAAGCATACCCTCTGGACAAATAATAAAAAGAATCGGGCCGCGCCGACCAAGGGAGATTATCATGCTTAGGCTACGCGGCCACACATATACAGGTTCAAACTCTGTTCCAGGCACCATATTGAAATTTCGCAAAGGCGAGATCGTCTATTCTCAGGGCGACCCTGCAACCGACTGGTTTGAGGTTATGTCGGGTACAGTCAGGACGTGTTTCCTATACTCTGACGGCCACAGGCAATTGACCGGTTTCTTTTATCCCGGTGATGTGTTCGGCATAGACAGCGGCAGCTATGCTGCATCAGCAGAAGCGGTGACCGCTGTGACGCTGCGCCGTTGCGGACGCGGCTTTGGCGAAGAACAAAAGCCCAGCGACACGCCGCCTGCACGCGGCGCACTGCAAAGCGCCCTTAGCAACGCCCAAGCTTGTATATTTTTGCTTGGCCGCAGGACAGCTGCCGAACGCATGGCGGCATTTCTGTTGGCCACTTCACGGCGATTTGGAACAGACCGGCCGTTCCAACTTCCCATGTCGAGATCTGACATTGCGGACCATTTGGGGCTGACGATCCATACCGTCAGCAGGACGTTATCCGAATTTGTCCGGCGCGATCTGATCAGTTTGAATGGGCCACAATCAATCACCATCGAGAACCGCTGTGGACTTAGGAAATTGGCAGATGGTGAAAATGATTTACCCGTCTCGATCTCTGAAATGCCCTTACATGCCAACATGAATGGCCCCGACTTCACTCCGCAATATGGGAGTTGATCATGAACAACATTATATCCGCAAACGGCGTGCTCGGTACATTCGGGTGTGCAATGACATTTTCTGCAATTGCCATTTCTTCGCCGGCCTGTGCTGACGATAGCAATCAGACGGCAAAGAACGAGCTGGGATCATTCTAACTAGATTATATTAAAGTTGATGATGAAAATCATGCCGACCGCAATCCGCCGCCGGCAAAACCCGCATATACAGACGCTGTCGCCGAACAACTTTCAATATTGGCAGCCGAGCTTAAGGCGCAACGCGAACTGATCGCCAAGCAAAACGAGATCATCGCGCGCCAGCAACTGGCAATTGATATGCTTACCCAGCGGCAGATGGCAAATTCTGAACTAGGCGAACTGCGCGGCGCCGGCATGGCGCAGGGCAGTTCGACAATGGCGAACGAATCAAATCAGGCGATGCCAAATGCCCCGGTTGGAGAAGCGCCCCCTGCTGACAATGAAATTGCTGCGGAGGTTATGGCGGTTCCAGTTGCCCAAGGCGTTTTGACGCCAGCTGGCGCGACGGTTATGGAGTCTTCGTTTGAATATACCCGCACTTCAAGAAACCGCCTTGTATTCAGAGGCATTGAGCTGATCCCCGGATTGCAACTTGGTTTGATCGAGGCGTCGGATGCCGACCGCGATACGATGGTTGGGACCATCGCTTTGCGGCACGGGATTACCAGTAGATTGGAGATTGAGGCAAGGATGCCGGCGCTGGCACGTCACGACCGTTTTCAGGTCGTGCAACAGCGCGACCAGGGCATTGTCCGCCAATTCAGCTTACACGATTATGCGGTTGGCGATGCCGAGGTTGCGCTGCGGTATCAGATTAATGAAGCCAAAGGCCCAGACCGGGCGATATATGTTGCCAATCTGCGGCTAAAATCAAACACCGGACGAGGTCCGTTCGATATTGGCTATGACGAATTTGGCATTGCGACAGGACTTGCCACCGGGTCCGGTTTTTGGGGCCTGCAAGGCGGCGTCAGCTTTCTTTTACCCTCTGATCCGGTTGTCATTTACGGCGGAACAAGCTATCTTTGGCACATACCGGCAGATGTCGACAAGGTGGTCGGCGGCGCGCTAATCGGGCGGGTTGATCCCGGCGATGCGATCGCGGCCAATCTGGGTTTCGGTTTTGCCCTCAATCCCCGTTTTTCTTTTTCGCTTGGGTATAATCACAGCTATATTTTTCCGACAAAGACCGAAATCGGTGCCACCAATCAACGATCAACCTCGCTGCATGTCGGCTCGTTTAGTGTGGGCACGTCCTACAGGCTTAGCGAGCGGCAGTCGGTTAATATCGCGTTTGAATTTGGCATGACGTCGGATGCCCCAGATGTATCAATGTCGTTAAGGTTGCCATTGCGGTTTTGATTAACCCACATTCCATGACAAAAAACGGGCGCTCAATTTCTAGTTGAGCGCCCGCAAATTTATGTGATCGGCAGTAGCTTTAGTAACCCAAAGCACCGGCCGTCGCTGCACCAAGAGCATTGCTGATTGCTGCGTTCATCCGGCTATTTATGATATCGGTGCTGAACCCGGCATAGCCGCTGAGGCCAAGCGTTATATCGGTTTGCTGGGTCAGATTGATATTACTGGCCGTGTTAATCAGGACATTTTGCAAACCGCCATCGGTACGCTGAATCAGTGCGGTTTGCCCTTGATTGGCAAAGAACACCGGCGTGTCTCCAATCCGCAGTGCGACATTGCCACCGGTAGAAAATCCAGCCCTTAGAGCATCAAGGCTTGAGGGCGAGAGCACAGAGGACACAATCTGATTTGTTTCTACGCCCGTATTTGTCCAGTTGACCGATGTTTGCAAAACCAGCTGGCCGTTCAAATAGGTCCGCATTTCTGCGCCGAGTTGTACATTCATGCCGGCGACAACAAACCCACCGCGCTGATCGGCCAGTTCAGCATCGGACACCACATCCAAAGCCTCGGCATCTTCAAGCAACGGCAGGGACAGCTGGTCCGGTTCTATAAATGGCGCCCCGACATCTGCCTTGGCGACACTAGGTGAAAAATAAGCCGCTACAACACCGATTACAGTGATAAAATATGTGCGTTTCATGACATTCACTCTTTTCCTGTGCCGACGCGCACATCAATCAATATCTGCGGCGTAAGCTGATAAATTTGGGGCAAATGCGTCGTCACATTGCCAATATTGGCGACCTGTGCATTGTCATCGAGCGGAGCGGTCGACCAAGGACCCCAATCACGTGCGAGATTGAAAAGGGGAGGTTTTGTGGTGGCGCTTTTGACGATAGCCAGAGCAATACCGTTCCAGCTCTTCTGAAAATCAGCGGCCTCATATTGCGCAAGGCCGCGAATGGGATCGCCCACCAGAACGGTGTTACCGCGAACGCCTTTGACAACAACAAAATGCTTATAGCCATTTAGGTCAAGCAGCACGATTGCTGGACGACCCGATTTGCGCAGGTCGTCGACATCCATTTTATATCCTTCAGAATGCAGCCCGATGCTTTGCAGATAGAGCTTCATGTCATACATCGAAAAGCCCGCTTTGGTAATTGTCGCTTGGTCACCCGCTTTCCACATTTGTGCAAATGGTTGCTGCTCAGAGGTTGGCTTGCCGTAATGATAGGTCAAAAGAGTCGCTACGGCGGCCGAACCACAACTAAAATCAAAGCGCTGGCGGACGATACTCCGAAACGGAATATCGGCCCAAGACATCACCTGAACCGAGTAATTGCCACCCGTAGCTTCCGGTCCCAACCGCACCTGTGCATCCAAAGTTACAGGGGTCAGGACGGCGACAAAGGAAAAAAACGGCGTAATAAAACGCCGCCAGTTAAGCCGTTTTAATCGTTGCGACCCGAAGGAGGCTGATGGGATCATGGGAGCGTCCTTTTCCAACCCGGCTGTCATCAGTCGGCAAAGTTGATCGTGACGTTCATAGCCGATTGCAGATTGTTTTGCGCACCGGTGTTGATCAGCAGATTGCCCAAACCATTGAAATTCGACAGCGCGTTGTCGGTCAGGGCAACACTACCGGCGGTGTAATTTCCGTTCAATATGCTACCACTATTGACTGCGGTCAGTGTCTGATTGCCGATGACAATAGCTTGGCCGCCACGCAGTTCGCTTAGGGCGTCATCAGAAAGTGCATTATCAGATCCTGGGGGCACAACGACGGCGGCTGATTGATCCGTTGCGATCACAATGGCGTCAGCTTGAGACGTAATGTCGGCAATCGCATCAATTTGAGGCATAACGTCGACTGGCGGTGTGTCTTCACCATAAGCCGCTGTCGATAGCGCGGGGATAGCAATGAAGGCCAGCCCGGCGATGATGGTTTTCCTATACATGTCACGAACTCCGGTTCGTCTGGGGATAAGATAATGTTGGCCGGGGGCGCGTTTCGGGGAAGCCCCCGGCCATCATCGGACCGGCGAATTGCCGGTAACTTTGTCGGTAACGCTTATTGGCTAAACGTCACAGTGCCGCGTGCAGCCACGTTGGTCGCTGCTTGAGCATTGGCATTGATTCCGGTGTTCCAGCCGTTGTTCAGGATTCCTGAAAACGCTGCAAAAGCACTGCCACTGACAGAGTTATCGCCGCTGCTGTAGTCACTCAGCAAGCTCTGGAAGTTCACCGGAGCAGCATTGGATACCGTTGCCGTCAACACTTGCAATGCAACCACCGACGAACTGTCGTTGCCGTTGTTTGAATCATTGGTCGAGTTGTTGGAATTATCGGTATTGAACGAGGCTAGCGCAAAAGCGAGGTTCCCTGAATCGTTTACACTGTTGTCCGAATTGTCATTGCCCGAATCTGACACGGTAAGATTGCCAGAATCATCGATGCGGTTATCCGAATTGTCATTGCCGGAATCGGCCACATCAATGCTGTTGTCGGAATTGTCATTACCCGAATCCTGCACATTTAGGTCAGTTGATGTGCTGGTCGATGTGGCTGTGTTGCCTACGCCAACGCCGCCAGTTGTCGGGCCAGCATTGGTATCGGACGTTTGCTGAGCTGCTGCTGGCATTGCCAAACCAATTGCCAAAGCAAAGGCAGAAGCAGCAAGTGTTGATTTCATATTCATCGCTATTCTCCAAAGTTTGATAATCCCGCTGCGGCCCCTGTTATGCGGGCCCGAGATATCGGTCATGCCCGCCATTTGCGGACATTCATTGGATAAACGATCTTGCCGACAGAAGTTTTGCGATAAGGCAAGATATGGCGGTGGAAAACTACGTGGGGATTATTAACCACCAATAACAAGAAAGGGGCGTAGCTGGCGGCTCGATTCTAACCCACTAGCGAAAACGCAAATCTTCCCATAAGGTAAGCATCAATTAAGGCTGGTTGCGGAGTAATCTTGTAATGCAATTTTTGAAGACACTGCTCTGGGTGACTTTGATTGTCGGCCTTACTGTGTTTGCTATCAATAACTGGGTGCCGGTTTCGGTTAGCCTGTGGGGCGGGCTGCGGCTCGACACCAAATTGCCCGCGCTGGTGATCGCGGCATTCGTGATTGGCTTCTTACCGCTTTATATCTTTCACCGGACCACTGCTTGGCGGATGAAGCGGCGGATCATGTCGCTCGAAAGCGCGCAACGGCCCGTGCAGTTCAACCCGACACCGGTTACCCCGCCTGCTTACGCATCGGGTGACGCGATATGACCAACCCGCTCTATGTCGCCATCGACACGCCGTATCTTGAAGAAGCGGTCGCTTTGATTGGCCGCATCAAGCATCATGTCGGCGGGGTCAAACTCGGTCTCGAATTTTTCTGTGCCAATGGCCACCACGGCGTGCATGAGGTGCAAAAACTCGGACTGCCGATTTTTCTCGATCTAAAACTGCACGATATTCCCAATACGGTGGCAAAGGCGATGCAGGCGATCAACGCGCTCGAACCGGCCATCATCACCATCCACGCCGCCGGTGGCCGCGCGATGATGGAGGATGCGAAGGCAGCGGCTGGTGCGCATACCAAAGTAGTCGCGGTGACCGTGTTGACCAGCCTCGACGACCATGACCTGAGCCGCGTTGGCGTGGCGGACAGCCCCGATTTGCAGGTCGCGCGTCTGGCGGCGTTGGCACAAGAAGCAGGATTGGACGGTATCGTCTGTTCGGGTTATGAGGTAAAAGCGGTCAAGAAAAGCTGGAAAGACGGCTTTTTCGTAGTGCCTGGCCTGCGCGCGACCGGCGGCAACAGCGGTGACCAGAAACGCACAGTCACGCCAAGGCAGGCCCGCGACGATGGCGCAAGCGTGCTGGTGGTTGGGCGTCCGATCACCAAGGCGGAAAGCCCTGACGATGCAGCGCGGGCGATAGTCGGGACGCTTTAGGCACGTGACTATCAATTACCGGTGGGCAACTGAATCTGATTATGATGTTTTGGGCGAGGTCATCTTTGATGCCGTCAGAAATGGCCCGAGCCTGTATGACGAGGCCCAACGAAGCGCGTGGGTTGGCGCACCAAGAAGTGGGCCCGAATGGCAACAGCGCATGGCAGCGCAGTCGATTGCCGTTGCCGAAACGGATGGCAATATTGCCGGATTAATGAGCCTGACTCAGGATGGCTATCTCGACTTCGCCTTTATCCGTCCGGCCCATCAAGGTTCGGGCATGTTCAGGCAGCTCTACGCCATGATCCTGGAACTAGCACGCGACCAAAAACAGCTAGGAATTCTTGTTCATGCCAGCCTGATGGCGCAACCGGCATTTTCAGCTATGGGGTTCGAAATTACGAAGGAAGAAACTGTGGAAATTAACGGCCAATATCTGGACCGCTTCGAAATGCAGCTGATGATCGCCGGATGACCGTGGCTACCCAAATCAAAATATGCGGCCTTAAGACCGAAACCGAAATCGACGCCGCCGCAAAGGCCGGCGCGACGCATATCGGACTGAATAATTACGCACCCAGCCCGCGCTACATCGACTTGGAACAGGCGGCGGCTTTCCGGATGCGGACGCCGCCGTCGCTAAAAACCGTTCTGCTGCTGGTCAATGCAGAACCGGGCTACACCGCAAAGGCGTTGGAAATTGTAAAGCCCGATGTCGTGCAGTTTCATGGCACCGAAGCGCATGAATGGCTTCGACTTTTGAAAAATACGATCTCGATCGAAATCTGGAAAGCTCTCGGCGTAAAAGATGCCGAAACGCTGAAAAAAAGCGACCGATTTGTGGGGGCTGCGGACCTGTTGCTATTTGATGCCCCGGCGCAGGCGTTGCCCGGTGGGACAGGTATGCGTTTCGACTGGTCGTTGCTTTCCGTCCATCAGCACAAGCTGCCTTGGGGCCTTGCAGGTGGCCTGACACCCGGCAACGTTGCCGAAGCGCTTGCGCAAACACGCGCGCCGATGGTCGACACATCGTCCGGCGTAGAAAGTGCGCCGGGCATCAAGGATGTGGACAAGATTGCAGCTTTCTGCAAAGCGGTCCGCGATTATGACAACCGCTGAACCAACCCCTAACTCCTTCCGCAACCAACCAGACGAGCGAGGCCATTTCGGCCAGTTTGGCGGGCGCTATGTAGCCGAGACATTGATGCCGCTCGTGCTCGATCTGGAACGCGAATATCGCGCCGCGAAACAGGACCCAGCGTTCAAGGCGAGTTCGACGATCTGCTCGAACATTATGTTGGCCGTCCTTCGCCGCTTTATTATGCCGAGC
>JANMPK010000069.1:0-1760 GCA_031369825.1 Sphingomonadales bacterium | reverse complement strand
CGCACATTTCTGCAAAGACTGGCGGGTTTCGCGGATCATCGCTTGGCTGGCGATCATTTCAGTTACGTTAAGCCCTGAGCCAAAGCGTCTCACGATCCGTCGGAACGGCATATCGGTAACGCCGGTCATCGGTGCCAATATCACTGGGCACAAAATTTCGATGGGGCCGATTTGAATGGGTTTGAGCTGCATTGTCGTAGATTGCCTAAAATTTAGGCAGGCCGTTACCGCGTTTCAGCTTGGCGGGCAAGTGTGCACTGGCTAAGGCGCAGCGATGAGTTCTTCTGAACGCACCGTTGCATTGATCGTCGCCGCAGGCTCCGGCAGTCGCGCGGGCGGTGAATTGCCTAAGCAGTTTAGGCTGCTGCGCGGCCAAGCTATGCTGCGGCATAGCTACATGGCGCTGTCGGCACATCCCGTAATTGAACAGGTTTATATTGCAATTGGCAAGGGTCAGGACGAATTGGCTTTGGCTAGTTTGGCCAATCTGTCTGCCCCGCATCTTCTTATTGGCGGCACGACGCGGCGCGAAAGCGTGCGCAACGGCTTGCAGGCTATCGCAACCAACGGCGGCGCGGCGCGTGTGCTCATACATGACGCGGCCAGACCTTTTCTATCTGAAACGGTTATCAACTATTTGCTGTCAGCGCTGAACGATGCGCCGGGTGCGGTCCCTGCCCTACCAGTCGTTGATAGCCTCGCCCGCGGTGCCGGTATATTATCAAATACTGTCGAGCGTGATGGGCTTTGGCGTATTCAGACACCACAGGCCTTTCATTTTGAAGCAATCCTTGCCGCGCATCAAAACTGGTCGGGCGAAGAACCCAGCGACGACGCACGGATGCTCATGGCATCCGGGCAAGAGGTGAAAATTGTCCCTGGCGATGAACGCCTGACAAAATTCACATTCGCCAGCGATTTTCAGGGGAATGATATGCCAAGCGTGCGCAATGGTTCCGGCTATGACGTCCACCGTCTGGTTTCAGGCGAAGAATTATGGCTATGCGGGGTTCATATCCCACACGACAAAGGCCTATCGGGCCATAGCGATGCCGATGTCGCTATCCACGCGCTGACCGACGCCATATTGGGGGCAATGGCGCTCGGCGATATCGGCGATCATTTCCCACCATCGGATGCACAGTGGCGCGGTGCATCGTCGGATCAGTTTTTGGCACATGCAATAAAGTTGGCACTCGATAAGGGTTACAGCCTCGCCAATGCTGACGTCACGATCATTTGCGAAGCCCCCAAAATTGGCCCGCACAAGGCGGCAATGCGGGCGCGGCTTGCTGAAATCATGAACGTGGACGCCACTCGGGTATCGGTAAAGGCAACCACCACCGAAATGCTTGGCTTTACCGGTCGTGGTGAGGGTATAGCGGCACAAGCAATGGCCACTTTTGAAAAGTCGATGTGATGAAATCCATTCTTCCAGCAAAAATTGCAAAATTAGCCGAGCGGGTTATCGCAGAAAACATCGCTGCGGGGCGCACTGTTGCGCTCGCCGAAAGCTGCACTGGCGGACTGGTTGCCGCCGCGTTGACAGAAATCCCTGGCAGCAGCGCGGTTTTGGGCAGCGGATATGTGACCTATTCCAACGACGCCAAAATCAAGATGCTCGGTGTGAACCAAGACATACTCGACACGTTTGGTGCAGTGTCGGTTGCTGTCGCATGGGCAATGGCGCAGGCTGCGCTGAAGAAAAGCGGCGCGGATATTGCTGTGGCTATCAGCGGTGTTGCCGGGCCTGATGGTGG
>JANMPK010000020.1:0-4477 GCA_031369825.1 Sphingomonadales bacterium | reverse complement strand
TGAACCAGCCCAATGGCTATACCGAGCCATTGCTGCACAAATTCCGGCAGCAGGTCAAAGCCCAGCAACCGACACCGGATTGATGACCGCTGCGCCCGTTTTATATGTATTTGCGATCTCGCATTATTGCGAAAAGGCACGCTGGGCGCTCGATCATTATGGCGTCGCCTATCGTTTGAAGCACATGATGCCCGGGATGAACCGCAGGATTGCAAAGAAACTTGGTGCCGATTCAGGTTCGTTGCCCTTTCTTGAAATCGAAAACGGCGTAGTGGCCGGTTCGGCAGCTATAATAAATTGGGGCGAGCAGCATCGCGGTGCGGACAGGCCCAGCCTGAATGGCGAAAATCCGTCGGAGGTCACCGCTATCGAAAAACGGCTGGATGATGTCACCGGCGTCCATATCCGCCGCTATTATTATTCCGACGCACTGTTTTCCGACCCGGCATCGGTCCGGCCCATTTTCTCGCGTGACTTGCCTTTGATGCAAAAAGCAGCTGTGACGCTTGGCTGGTCCAAAATCGTTCCGATGATGATCAAGGGCATGGATCTGGGCGAAGCGCAGGGCCTTCGCTCATACGACAAGTTGGCCGCCGAACTCGAATGGCTGGACGGACTAATCGCGGACGGCAGGCCTTATTTGACCGGCGGCACGTTCACCCGCGCCGACCTGACCGCGGCTAGCCTGCTGGCGCCACTGGTCAATCCGGCAAAACATCCGACTTATGCCGCGCTATCGCTGCCGAAACGCTTGGCCGAAACGATAAAGGGCTGGCAGGACAGGCCGGTCCTGCAATGGGTCAGCGCAGTTTATGACCGGCACCGCTGACACGCTTGCCTGAAAGTACCGGGCATGATTAACTGTGCAGGTGGCAAGGACGATAATTCTTTACGGCATCGCGCTCGCGGGTCTGGCGTTCATCCTTGAATGGCTGGATTACAAGCATACGGTCCATGCTTGGTCGACCGAGTTTTATGTTACTTGCATCGCGGTCGTCTTTGTCATGCTCGGCATCTGGGTCGGCAACCGGCTGACAGCGCGACCGCGCGGGGCCTTTGCGCGCAATGACGCGGCGATTGCGTCGCTCGGCATCAGCGCGCGCGAATGCGAGGTGCTGGATATGCTGGCAGCAGGCCATGCCAACAAGGTAATCGCGCGCCGTCTGGATATCTCGCCCAACACGGTGAAAACGCATGTCGCGCGGCTCTATGAAAAGCTTGAGGTCGCCAGCCGGACTCAGGCAATCGGCAAGGCGCGCGCACTCGACATCCTGCCGTAAAATTGGATTAGTGACTGCAAATCACCCTTATGGGCGATAGACCTCCCCCGTTGCGTGGGCGTAGCCGTATGGCATCCAATCATATCAGGGAGAATGTTCATGGGCAGGATCATTACAGTTTATGGTGTCATTTCGGGCATCATCGTCATTGTCGGTATGTACACCTCGATGGCCGTCATTTCGGATCACGGGACGATGGGGATGGTGGCCGGCTATCTGTCGATGCTGGTCGCGCTCAGCTTTGTGTTCGTAGGTGTAAAGCGTTACCGCGATGTCGATCTTGGCGGCGTCATCACCTTTCGCAAAGCATTATTGGTCGGGTTTGGCATCGCTGTCATATCGTCGCTCTTCTACGTACTCAGCTGGGAGATCTACAATTGGCAGACGGGCGGCGCATTCATGGCCGAATATGTGGCGCAAAGTATCGAGAATATGCGCGCCGCAGGAAAGTCGGCCACCGAGATAGCCCAATTTTCCGAGGAAATGCGGGGCTTTGCCGAGCAATATAAAAATCCTGCGTTTCGCATGGCGATGACATTCATGGAAATTTCGCCGGTGGCGCTGCTGATGCCCATCATCTCTGCAACATTGCTGCGCAAAAGCAGTTTCATGCCCGCCAAGGCAGCCGCTGCTTGAACATCGGCTCTCCCTGATGCACTAAGCCGCATCGGGGAGAAATTATTATGCGCGAGTTGACTATCCGTTCGGTGATTTTGGGCGGGCTGATTACCATCTTGTTCACCGCAGCCAACGTATATCTCGGGCTAAAGGCGGGGCTGACCTTTGCCACCTCGATTCCGGCGGCGGTGATTTCGATGGCGATATTGCGGATGCTGCCCGGCGGGACGATCCTTGAAAACAATATCGTCCAGACCATTGCCAGCGCGGCGGGGACATTGTCGGCGATCATCTTCGTTCTGCCGGGGCTGGTTATCCTTGGGTATTGGCAAGGCTTTCCGTTTCTGACCACCGCTGCGGTTTGCGCAACCGGCGGAATATTGGGTGTAATGTTCTCGGTGCCGCTGCGTCGCGCCTTGGTGACAGGCTCCGACCTGCCTTACCCCGAGGGCAAGGCAGCGGCCGAGGTGCTGATAGTCGGTTCGGCCGAAGGATCGGGTTCGGAGGAGAACAAGCGCGGGTTGACCACCATTGTTGTCAATTCGCTTCTATCCGCCGGGCTGTCACTGCTGATCGCGATGAAACTGGTTGCCGGGGAAATTGCAAAATATTTCAAGGTAGGCGCTGGCGCGACCGGGGCTTCTACATCGCTTAGCCTTGCCCTGATTGGCGTGGGACATCTTGTCGGTCTCTCCGTCGGCCTCGCCATGCTGCTCGGCATGGCAATCAGCTGGCTGGGGCTGGTGCCATATTTCAGCCAAGGCGTATCGGGCGCAGACGCTGCCGAAATCGCCGGAACGGTGTTCCGCGAAAAGGCGCGCTTCATCGGTGCTGGCACGATTGGCGTCGCCGCCATCTGGACCTTGCTCAAAATCATTGGCCCCATAATTCAAGGCCTCAAAGGCGCGTTTGCTGCGTCCGCCGCGCGCGCTGGCGGCAGCGAACTCGCGCTGACCGAACGCGATATTCCGATCAAAACCGTCGGTGCGGTCATCTTGGCCACACTAATCCCTATCGCCTTCCTGCTCTGGCAGTTTTTGGGCGCGACGCCACTGGCGGGTTCAGCAGGTCCGATCATTGCGCTGACCATCGTGTATGTCTTGTTGGCGGGCGTCGTCATCGCCTCGGTCTGCGGCTATATGGCGGGTCTGATCGGCGCATCGAACTCGCCGATTTCGGGCGTCGGCATCCTCGCCGTGGTCGGCGCATCGCTCATGCTGCTCGGCTTTTTTGGTCGCGGCGGGACGCCGGACCAGACCGAGGCGATGATCGCCTATGCGCTGTTCGCCACCGCCATTGTCTTTGGCATTGCGACAATCTCGAACGACAATCTGCAAGATCTTAAAACCGGCCAGATTGTCGGCGCAACGCCGTGGCGGCAGCAGGTGGCATTGGTCATTGGGGTGATTTTCGGCAGCCTTGCGATTCCGCCGGTGCTCGACCTGCTCAATAACGCCTTCGGCTTTGCAGGTAGCGTCGGTGCAGGCCCAAATGCCCTCGCCGCACCGCAAGCGTTGCTGATTTCGGCGCTGGCAAAGGGCGTGCTTGGCGGAGACCTCGATTGGGGCTTGCTCGGCCTTGGCGCGCTGATCGGCGTTTTTGTGGTCGTCGCCGATGAAATGCTCGGCAAGGCGGGCAAAAGACGCCTGCCGCCTCTCGGCGTCGGCATGGGTGTGTACCTGCCAATGGCGCTAACCTTCCTGATCGTGGTCGGCACCGTCCTTGGTCATTATTACGAAAAATGGGCGGACTCGCGCAAAGACCCCGAAGCCGCCAAACGCATGGGCGTCTTGGCCGCGACCGGGCTTATAGTAGGCGAAAGCCTCTTCGGCGTAGCCTTTGCCGGGATAGTCGCTGGCAGCGGCAGCGATGCACCATTGGCCGTAGTCGGCGAAAGCTTCGAACCCATCGCCATGTGGGGCGGCGCAGCGATGTTTATCGCGGTGCTGTGGTGGATTTACAGCCGGACGCGGCGCGAGGCGTCAGCCTAACCCGCATTCGCATCAATAAACCGCTCCGCATCAAGTGCGGCCATGCAGCCGGTGCCTGCGCTGGTTACGGCTTGGCGGTAGATATGGTCCATCACGTCGCCCGACGCGAACACGCCGGGAACGCTGGTTTCGGTCGCCTGCCCCTCCGCTCCGCCGCGCACCTTGATGTAACCGCCTGCCATGTCGAGATGGCCTTCGAAAATGCCGGTGTTAGGCTTGTGGCCGATGGCGATGAACACGCCGTGCAAGGTGACATCTTCGGTGCCGCTACCGTCGGTTGCCGCGATCCGCATACCCGTCACGCCGCTGGCATCGCCGAGCACTTCGTCGAGCCTGTGGTTCCATTTGATCGTCACCTTGCCTTCGGCTTCACGCGCGAACAGGCGGTCTTGCAGGATTTTCTCGGCCTTCAATTTGTCGCGGCGATGGACCAAGGTCACATGGCTGGCGATATTGGCGAGATAGAGCGCTTCTTCAACCGCCGTATTGCCGCCGCCGATGACCGCAACAGGCTTGTTGCGATAGAAAAATCCGTCGCATGTCGCGCACGCCGACACGCCTTTACCCATGAACGCGGTCTCGCTAGGC
>JANMPK010000487.1:0-7427 GCA_031369825.1 Sphingomonadales bacterium | reverse complement strand
CGCGCTACCAATCTGGTTGGTAACATCCTTGGCTGCGCTGGTAACAACGGGAAGATGCTTGCGCAGCTGTTCGAGGTTGCTGGTTGCGGCATTGCTAACAGCTTCGAGCGTTTTTGCTTTTTCGTCACTGTCGGCCAAAGCTGTGCCCAATTGCTCAGCCGCTTCAACCAGATTACGTGCCGATTGCCGACCCACAGTTTCCAGTTCACGCGCATTTTGCGCCAAAAACTCGCGCGCCATTGAAATTTCTTCGTTTACGGTGCGCATCCGCAATTCAAGAGCTTCGCTTTCTGTCCGAAGCAAGCGTGCTGCATCGCCGAAACGATCTGCCTCCGCGCGGCTGTTGCGCATGTAAAGCAACCAGAGAACCGCAATCAGCAAGGCAGGCACAGACCAAATGCCTATCAACCCAGCAATACGTTCATTGTTTAAGCCTTGGCGCGCTTCTGCAAAATAGGTCCAGCTGAAAAATCCGGTCCATGCAAGCAACGCTAAGCCAAGCAGGACGGGTGCAATGAACGCGGTCCAGCGGCGATCTTGCGTTTCGTTTTCTTCATAGAAAACCTCTTCATGAAGCCCGGTTTCGTTTATATCCTCTGCGGATAATAGATGGCTTTCATCGACTTCAAGCGAACCAAGAGCAACCGAATGCTCCTCCGATTCGGTTTCATCGGGCAAGTGCCGGGTCAATCCGACAATTTTTGATCGCGAGTTCATGTCAAGCTGTTTACCATATTTTATCCGCAGCGAAACGCAAACTTAACCCTATTGCTGCTACTTAAGTCGAATGTCTATGGATTATGGCTCTTTTGACACAGCTTTAAAGGCAGCTGCGGGTGAGGATACGGCGTTAATTGCAGAGTTGCGTGCGTCGTTCGTGGAAAGCGCAAAGCGGCAATTAAGCTTGCTTTCGCGGTCCCGTTGCGATGCTAACTGGCAGTATACCAGCTGGCGTTTGAAGGGATTAGCAGCAAGTTTTGGAGCTACGCGGTTGATGACGCTTGCCGATGAAGCGAGCGATGGTGCCCCGGGTGATCCGGCGGTGATCCGTAAGCTGGATAAAGCGATATCAGAGATCGAATTTCACGACGTCTCTTAAATAACGGCGTAAATTGGTCGATTAGGAATAATCTTCTTGGAATAACGACGGCATCGTCCATATCGGGCGAATGTCAACAACGCTAGTATCTCGTCCCGCATTACCCGTTGCATTATTGTCTACCGCGACTGCGGACACAGGCGGCTCTATATCGTTAGCAATAGATGGCGGTGAGACGATATTAGCGCACCAGATTGTGGCTTTGCGCCATGTTGGTATAACCAGATTTTTGATTGAAGTTGATACCGTTCCCGGCGTCTTGATAGCGCTGGCTGATAAAATCCGGGATAAAGGATGTAGCGTCGATTTTATAAGGTCAGCGCATGATTTGCAGAACAAACTTGGGTTAGACGAAACGTTGCTGGTAAATGAAGAGGGCGTGTTCATTGCTCCTGAACTGATATCATCCATATTGTCAAAGCCAGGGTTATTTATCGCGACTGTTGACGGTCGAGATGAAAACGCAAACTTTGAACGTATGGATTTGAATACGCGCTGGGCCGGTTTGGCGGTGTTTGGTAAAGAAACAATAGCCGGGCTTGGTTCGGTGCCGGACGGGTGGAGCATATCTTCATCCTTATTGCGCCAGGCGATGCAGGACGAGGTTTCGATGCGCGCGGTAAAGCAAACGCATATCCAGCAAGGGGATTTGAGAAAGATAAGCTCTTCTGCCGACATAGAGATTTTGACCAAGCAAATATTATTGGACAGATCGGCACGCGAACGCGGATTTATCGAATCAGCTATATTCGGCCCTGCTGTGATCAGGCTTGTGCCGTTTGTCTGCCGATCTGTGTCAGGCTTAGCACTGCTCGGCGGTGCCACAGTGATGACCGCGGCTGTTAGCTTAGGGTTTGCCGCACTGGGTTGGACGGGTATAGCCAGCGCCTCTGCTTTAGCGGCCATCTTCATGAATTCTGTCTTCGCAGTTGCTCATGATCCAGATTTGGATGGGGGGGCTACCAGATGGGTCGGACCAGTAATATGGTCTTTGTTGGCAATAGCGGTTTTAATGGCAGTTAGAAATAGCGGCTACCAGATAGTTGACGGGATTTTTAGCGGGGCGATAATGGTCGGTCTTGCGCTGTTGTCCCGCCAACTTAGATTACCCGAATGGGCGGAGAAAATTTTAGTATCTCCTGCCTTAATTGCCATCCTCATCCTTTTCTTGACGCCATTTTCTAATCTAGCACAAGCAACGAAATGGATTTCTTTGGTGCAACTCTTTTTACTTATTACTGCTAAATGGAGCCACAAATCACGCTCTTAAAAACCGCGACAGGCTTAAAGACGCATTAACCCAAAATCTCTATGCTCTCCGCTGGATATCAGCATGGAGCCGCATTTGGACAAGTTGCCCAACAGCAAGGAAGATTTACTGACCGTCGGGGCAATACACGCCCGCGATGTGCATGCGCTGTGTAATGACGTTGCCGCAATGATTTTTCCATCAGCAATAACCCTGCCGACAGAAGCCACAATCAGCGCTGTAACAAGCAAATTGGTTGCTGTGGTTTCGGACATGGAAGTCAAGTTGAATGGACGCGAGGGCGTTCCACAATCAGGTTTGCCAAGTACTTGGGCACTGCTTTCGCAGTCGGGTTTTTTGCGCGAACCCGATCTGATTGATTTTATGCTGGCGCGGGTTGCCGAAGACAGGCTGGAAACAAAGGTTGCCGGTTCGACGCAGCAGTTGCCTTCGCAATCGCTCGATCATGCAGACCCTCATGTCGCCGATGCTGCCCAAGCATTGTTGGCCGCCAATAGTCTGCACCGACGTGCACGTGGTTTTTCCTATCAGGCGCTGCGTCCAGAACTGTTGCATCAGCTTTGCTGGCGCTTAGTTGCCGCAATTGAGGTCGGCAATAGCCAACGCGATGTTACAGTTATCGACAGAGCGCGAACGCTTCTTCTGGATTATGACGAAGGCCGAACAGCGCAAGCGGCAGCACGCAAACTGGTGCATTTCTTGGGGAAAGGCAGGCATTCAGATTTGCTTGATCCCACTATAGCCGGGTTGCAGTTGTATAGTGCGTGTTTAGCCAACGCTCTCGAAATCGACCAGGATCATGTCCTTCATCTGATTGACATCGGTTCCAGCGCGCCTTTGGGCATCATGCTGCGCGCATTGGGTATTGATGCCGAACAGGCAATGGCCGCTATCTATCTATTCAAAGGATTTTCGCTGACACCGCGCGATATTGCATTGTTTGAACGGGGCTTTGACCACTTGGAGCCTGATGTAGCGAAGATTGAAGTGCGTCGATGGGCATCCGCGCGTGCGCAATATCTAATGTTTCCGCAGGGCAGCAAGACCAGTACATGATGGGCGGCGCACCTCTTGCCCAGCCCATTCAGTGTGGGGTTGCCAGCGATGGTCGGTTGGTCTTTGCAGATGATGCGCTGCGCCGGTTACATCACCGTGCCGGCGGGGTAGAAGGTGGCGTGCTTGCCATACCCGGGCTAGCTGCAATGGCCGCGTTAACGCATCAACTGAAGATGCGTCTCTCGCGTGCGGTAAAGGTTGCAGATGCCAATGAAGATTTGGAATTATGGGTAGAGGCGAGCCTTGACGGCGATGTTGCAAGACTGTCAATTCTTAGCTGGCGCGCATTGGCGACGCGGAGCTTTCTGTCCGAACCCGACCTTCGCGGGCAGTATTTTGATAGGTTTGTCGCGCATTCGGCACTGTATTTTGACGCAGAACTTCGATTGATCAGTGCCGATGGTGAAGTAACATCTTACCTTGATCGTGCTGATTTTGGTAAGCTGGCCACTGATGCCCTGAAGAAAATAGCAAATGATGACCAGCAAACCGCTGCTATGATTGAAGCAATGCACATGAAGCGCGGATTTGCCGTCATCGTTGCCAAGGAAAATAGCGATGGCAAGATTTCAATTTCTGGAACGCCTCAGCTATCGAGCGATGGCGCATTTACGGGTTATCGCTGCGACATGCAGTTTGTCGAGGAAACGGTCGCGGTTAAGCCCACAGTAGAATCGCCGGGCGTTCTGTTTGGGCGTCAGCTAGCACCTGTTCTGCGCCAGCCGCTTGGACGCATCATCGCCAATGCCGAGACTATCGGCAGCGAGTTGAATGGCCCGATCCGTGAAAATTACGCGCTATATGCCAAGGATATAGCCAATGCAGCGCGGCATCTGGTGGTGTTGGTTGATGATCTTGGCGATTTGGAGGCAGTGGAGCGGACTGATTTTATCACTGCAAAGGACAAAATCGAGCTCGGTGATGTGGCCCGACGTGTAGCGGGCTTGTTGGCGTTAAAGGCCGCCGATCACAGCATCCGCATTGTCACCCCAACCGATGCGCAAAAAGTACCTGCGGTTGCAGAATTTCGCCGCGTTCTGCAGATATTATTGAACCTCGTGACCAATGCGGTCCGCTATTCACCTTACGGCACCGAGGTGTTTATAGACATCGCAACGCTGGACGATGCCTCGCTGGTCATGGTGAGCGATCAAGGCGCAGGCATAATGCCCGCCGACCGCGAGCGTGTATTTGAAAAATTCGAACGTCTCGGACGTTCGGGCGATGGCGGCAGCGGTTTGGGGCTTTATATCTCACGCCGGTTGGCGCGCGCGATGGGCGGCGAATTGACAGTTGATAGCGCAGCAAGCGGCGGCGCAAAATTCACGCTGCGCCTGCCATCCAGATAATATCAACGCGTGCTGATCGGTTTATAATCACGCTGGTTGGGACCGGTGTATAGCTGCCGCGGGCGGCCGATTTTCTGTGCAGGATCGGAAATCATCTCGTTCCACTGCGCAACCCAGCCAACTGTCCGTGACAATGCGAACAGCACGGTAAACATTTCAGTCGGGAAGCCAATCGCGGACAGGATTATGCCCGAATAGAAATCGACGTTCGGAAACAGCTTTTTCTCAATGAAATAGGGATCATTGAGCGCCATTTCTTCAAGTTGCAGTGCGACATCAAAGATCGGGTCTTTGACCTTTAATTCGCTCAGCACCTCACGCACCGTTTTTTGCATGACGGTCGCGCGCGGATCATAATTTTTGTATACGCGGTGGCCAAAGCCCATAAGGCGGAACGGGTCGTTCTTGTCCTTCGCACGTTCGATATAATGCGGAATTTTGTCGGGCGTGCCGATTTCGCGCAGCATGTTGAGTGCAGCTTCGTTTGCACCGCCATGCGCAGGGCCCCAAAGACAGGCAATGCCTGCCGCCATACAGGCAAACGGGTTGGCACCAGATGATCCGGCGAGCCGCACGGTCGAGGTCGACGCATTTTGTTCATGGTCGGCGTGGAGTATGAATATCCGGTCCAGCGCTTTTTCGATGACCGGATTGACAACATATACTTCGGCAGGAACACCGAACATCATCTTCAGAAAATTGCCAGTGTAAGACAGGCTATTGTCTGGATAAACAAAAGGCTGGCCGACCGAATATTTATACGCCATCGCCGCAATTGTCGGCATTTTTGCAATCAGCCGGTGACTAGAAATTACCCGGTGCTTCGGATCGCTGATATCGGTGGAGTCGTGATAGAATGCACTGAGCGCGCCAACCACACCGCACATGATTGCCATTGGATGCGCGTCACGGCGGAAGCCGCGGTAAAATGTCGAAAGCTGTTCATGCAGCATCGTATGCCGCGAAATGGTGTAGCTGAACTCGGCCAATTGTGCGGCGGATGGCAACTCCCCGTTGAGCAGGAGATACGACACTTCCATAAAGCTCGATTCTTCGGACAATTGCTCAATCGAGTAACCGCGGTGGAGCAATATTCCCTCGTCGCCGTCGATAAAGCTAATTGCCGATTCACAGCTGGCGGTTGACGTAAAACCCGGATCGAAAGTGAAATGGTCCGCAGCAGCGTAAAGCTTGCGGATATCCAAGACATCAGGGCCTTCAGTGCCCTTCATTACCGGCAAATCGTAGCTGTTATCCCCAATTGTAAGCGTCGCGTTGCCATCAGCCATTTTTCAAGTTCCAATACATCTGACCCGGACAGCCGGGTTGGCCTTAAGGGCCGGTTATATCTTTCACAAAAGGGGACCAAATACGCCAGATGCGATTGCTTTAGCCGCCTAAAGTGCCACTGCGTCCTGGGGAAAGAACGGGGATTATTGTCCAGACGCCCATGCTGACAAAAGGGGCAATCGTCAAGGCAAACTATGTTTGTCACATTTCACGATATTGTGTGCCAGCGCGGTTGTGCTAGCGCAATGCAGTGACGGGAGATTTCAACGCTTTGCCATATCAGGCGCACGCTGTGGGGACGGGCAAAAATGCTTTGCCAGCCGCGATCGAAAATTGGCTTGAACGTGAAAAGGACAATCTGCCTTTATGGATTCCGGTCGGGCTGGGTGTAGGCATTTTTATTTGGCAGGTTGCCGGGGATGTAGCAGCGCTTCCTCTGGCGCTATTTTGTTTTGCCGCAATTGCATTTGGGATGTGGATTGAACGCGGTAGTAGGCTTTCAGCGATCTTTAAAGCCATCGGTATTACGCTGCTAATCGGGTTTGCGGTGATTAGCATCAAATCTGTATTTGTCTCTGCTCCGGTGCTGCCCAAGATTTGGATCGGCGAATTTTATGCGCGAGTTGCCAAGGTAGAAATGCTCGCTGCGCGTGATGTAGTGCGGTTGCAATTGCAAACCGCAGGGTATCAAGGCCTACCCGAAAATGTCCGGGTAAACCTGACATCAGAGCAATATCAGGACAGTTTCCAACCCGGCGCTCTTATAAAGCTACGCGCACGTTTGATGCCACCAGCGGGACCCGCTTTGCCCGGTGGATATGATTTTGCGCGCAGGGCCTGGTTTCAGGGGATCGGTGCGACCGGATCGGCTTTGGGCGATGTTGTCTTACACACTGCGTCGCCTGATGTTCCGATGTTTGCCAGCGGTAGGGCCAGATTGACCGACCATGTGATAAACAGCATGCCGCAAGGCAGCGGCGCGATTGGTGCGGCACTGATTATCGGCGATCAGGGGCATATCACTGAAAAAGATGCACAAGCGATGCGCGACGCCGGTTTGGCGCATTTGCTCTCGATCAGCGGGCTGCATGTCACGGCGGTGGTTGGCTTTATATTCCTGCTGGTTAGCCGCAGTCTGGCGTTGTTTTCTTGGCTGGCGTTGCGGGTGCCAGTACCATTGATTGCTGCTTCTGCGGCGGCGTTTGGGGCGTTGGCCTATACTTTACTGGCAGGGGCTGAGGTACCCACGGTTCGTTCGTGCATCGCGGCACTTTTGGTGCTTGCCGACTTGGCTTTGGGACGTGATGCGTTGACGCTGCGTCTGGTTGCCTTTGGCGCTCTGATCGTGCTTTTGTTTTGGCCC
>JANMPK010000475.1:0-5740 GCA_031369825.1 Sphingomonadales bacterium | reverse complement strand
CGATCGAACGGCGACGCGAAGGATTGCCTTGCCCGGATTTGCTCTTCAGTTGGATTGCGGGTGCCGGCGCGGCGACCCAGAGTTTCATGGTGATTGATGAAGACAACTCCTGCTATCGTTGCCTCCAGCCGGATCTCGCGCAGCGCGCCCGCTTCGACCCTTTGAAGGAAGCGCCGCCCGAACCAGTTATCGCGTGTGGCGAGCAACCGATGACGCGCTTCGGCCCGGCTGCGTCGACCGCTGCTGCCAGCCTCGCCTCGAGCCACGCGGTTGACTGGGCGTTGGGTCGTGCGCACCACTTGCTCCGGACGATCAGGATCGACTGGGATGCGACCGTGAAGCGTGATCCGAAGAGCCCCGAGAAAGCGGCAAACTGCCCGGCCTGCGGCAAGGCGTGACGTCCTTTATCATCATGCCGAAATGGATTCTTCGCGAAATCCGGGTCGAACGCAGGAAGTATCTTCCGCGCGAGACCGGAGGGTTCCTGATCGGCACGCGCCGCGGTCCGCATATCGATGTGACCGGCCTAACACGCCAAGGTCGTGGCGACGTAGCGACATATACGTCATTCGAGCGGCGTTGCGTGTCCCATCGCAGAATAATCGATGCCGCATGGAAGCGAAGCAAAGGGCTGGAAAGCATCGTGGGTGACTGGCATACGCATCCGCACGGCTCCGCAGACGCGTCGTCGATCGACCGGACCGCGTGGCGGATTATGGTCGAGGCTTCGACCCGAACCATGATTGGTCTGGTCGACGCCGGCGCGCCGTTGCCCAATCTTTATTTTGCCGCCGAGCATCAGCGACCATTCGCGGTCGAGCTGCTATTCGAGCAGGAAGCGACTGATCATTTTGCGTTTGCGATTCCGTCGTCCGCAGTAACACCCCGCGTGACTGAGGGAGCGCTGCTTCTGTGACCGAAACAGCAATGACCGATCTTCTGCACACGTTGCTTGTACGCGTAGCGTCGACGGCAGGTCCTGACTTTTCCGGGATCGGGCTAGTGGTGACCGATCGCCCCGAAACCCTGCCGACGTTCCCGCTGCGACCCGACATCGCAGTCGATGGCGAAGCCGATGTGGCCGAGTTACTCGCGTCGATTTCCGTGGCGGGCGGCGCTCTCCATGATGGGTTTCACATCCTATCATCGGGCCTTCGGGTTACTAGCCTGTCCCAATATTTCTCTCCGCCGGTCGTGCCAAACCTCACAATCGACCGATCTCACGCTTTTGGCGGTCGCTTTCTGGCCGCGTTTTTCGGGTCGGCTCTGCCGGGGGTCATAGCGACAGGCATCGCGACAACGACGGTCGGTGTCGTGACGTTCGCAAACGGCCTCGAAACAAGCAGGGAAACGCCCGAATGATCAGCGTTCTGCCCATCGTCCGGATTATCTCCATGGTTGCGAAATGCTACGCTGCGTTGGTAGCATTGGCGGCGGCCGCGATCTGGTGGTGGACCGGCAAAACTGCCGACGGTTGGACAATTGCGGCATGGGCGTTCAGTTGGGCGACGGGCCTGCAGGTTGCCTTGTTGCTCATTGTGCACTGGGCTTGGCGTGGCATCTGGGACCTTATACCGAAGCTCAACGAATGGATATTCCCAGACCTCAACGGAAAATGGCACATTACGATCAACTGGCATGGTCACGTGGGCGACGGCAAAGGCACGATCGAAGGGGATGTGACGATCAAGCTCGATCTGTTGAAGATAAGCATGGACGTCGTCACCGAAAAGTCGACCTCGCATACCTTGGCCGTGACGCCACAGTGTGATCCGGAATCGAAGAGGCCGCGTCTCGTCTATGTTTTCCGGATCAATCCGCGCGCCGTTTCGGGGCCTGACGGCATTCCCTATCGTGGTGCTGCGATCCTCGATCATTATGTCGAGGGCGGACAGGATGTGCTCTATGGCAAATACTGGACCGAGCGCGAGACGGTCGGTGATTATATCATTCGGCGATCGAACGCCGGCTTTGCGGCGCACACGCAGTGCGACGAAACTAAGCCCGTGGCCTAGTAAGCTACCGACGCAGTGAATGGTTGGACGGCTTTTGATTAGTATTGAGATGGCAACTATGGACCGTAAAGGAGCCGAAAGCTGCCGGCCACGCAAACACTCACCTCACGTCGTTCGAAGGGCTTCAACGCTGCCATGAACGGATGACCACTTTCGGGCGCGTGGATCAGGCCGCTAAACGACCGAAACTGGGCGTAAGCTGAGTTGGCCCGATACCGTGAACGAAGGACGGCTTAAACCCTAAATGGGTCCAAAACCAGACTGTCCGGATCGTCCGACAAAGTGGACATCCAATTCATTCCCGACCGTCGTCCAATCCTCTTCAACAATTCCATTCGACTTCTCTATCAATGCAAGCATTGCTGCAGCCATTGAATCGCGGCCGTTATTGGCTGCAATAGACCCGTATGGCTGACCATCGGGTCTCTGGGTGGTGGGAGCAGCATGTCGCTGCTCCATCAAGGAGAACCACTCATGACGAAGAACTCAAAAGCCATCAAAGGTGCGGCTGAACCAGCAGCTCTGCCCACCAAGCACCAGCAAGTCGTCGACCTGCTATCGCGTGAAGCGGGTGCGACACTAGAGGAGATGTCCACGCTGGCCAACTGGCTAACCCATTCTACCCGCGCCTTCCTGACAGGACTGAAGAAGCGCGGCTTTGAAGTAGCCAGCGACAAGGTCGATGGGGTGCGACATTACCGGATTACGAGTGCGCCAGAAGCCTAATGGCCAGACTATCTCTGGCAGCTCAGCTGGATGCACTGGAAACAATGTCAACAGCCGAGCTAAAGGCGCAATGGCGGCGGATGTACTCTTGCCCGCCGCCACACACTCGCGGCCTGCTTTTGCTGGCACTGGCCTTTGACCTGCAATGTAAAGCCATGGGCAAAATGTCAGCTTCAACGCGTGACGTACTGCGAAGCGCTGAATATGGCGCGTCGAGGTCCACTCCCGTTCCCACCGGGGCGCGGCTCATGCGGAGTTGGAACGGCCAGACCTATGTCGTGGAGACAGCCGAAGATGGCACCATCCGCTGGAACAACCGGGAGTGGCGGTCGCTGAGCGAGGTTGCACGGGCAATTACCGGAACACGGTGGTCCGGTCCGGCGTTCTTCGGACTGCGCGGCAGGAAGGAAGTTGCGGCATGAAACGAATCCGCTGCGCCATCTATACACGTAAGTCTTCAGACGAGGGACTCGAACAGGACTTCAACAGTCTGGATGCGCAGTTTGAAGCCTGCTCGGCTTACATCTTGTCACAGGCTAGCGAAGGCTGGAACGCTGTATCGACTCGTTATGATGACGGCGGCGTATCGGGTGGAACGCTGGAGCGCCCTGCGCTCAAACAATTGCTCAAGGATATCGCATCAGGGCTCATTGATACGGTCGTAGTATACAAAATTGACCGGCTGACGCGCTCACTGCTCGACTTTGCCAAGCTGGTCGAAGCGTTCGATAAGGCAGAAACCAGCTTCGTCTCTATCACCCAGTCGTTTAACACCACCACCAGCATGGGACGATTGACCCTCAACATGCTGTTGTCGTTTGCGCAGTTCGAGCGCGAGGTGACTGCAGAGCGTATCCGCGATAAGATATCAGCGTCCAAAGCCAAGGGCATGTGGATGGGCGGGACACCGCCGCTCGGATACGCAGCAGATGGCAGGACGCTAAAAATTGTCGATGACCATGCCGAGCTCGTGCGCGACATTTATCACCGTTATCTAAAACTTGGCAGTGTGCGGTTGCTCGAAGAGCAGCTTCATGCCGACGGCATATGTGTGCCTGCAAGGACAGCGGGAACCGGAAAGGTCACCGGTGGCGGCAAGTTCCTCAGAGGCCAACTTTATACCATTCTCGACAATCCCATGTATAAGGGTGACATCAAGCACGGCAAAAAAACTTACCCCGGTCTGCATCAAGCCATCATCGATCCCGGGACTTGGGAATATGTTCAGCTCAAACGGCAGGACAATATCCGGGGTCATCGCAGCCAGTATATGGCGTCCCATCAATCCCTACTCGCGGGCAAGCTGTTCGATGAACAAGGGAACCCGCTAATAGCGGTCCATGCCAACAAGGGACCAAAGCGTTACCGCTATTATGTCAGCCAGCATCTGCATCATAAGACCAGCGATGTACAGGGATGGCGGATGCCGGCCAAAGAAGTTGAAGGCCTGATAGGTCTGAAGCTTCAAGAAATGCTTAGTGACCCTATCGGCCTGGTTGGCCAGATGCAGCTCGCCATGCCTGCCCCCACCTGCATCGCGAGACTGCTTGAGCATGGTGCTCTCATTACTGGCAAGTTGGAAGGAGCTAATCTGGGCATCGTCCCAAAGTTGGTCACCAAGGCAACGCTCAGCGACACGGCTATCGCGGTCGAGCTGTCGGTCACTGAAACCGCCCGCCTGCTCAAACTAGAACATCCATTAGCCGAGCGACAACATCCTGTGCGCATCGACGCCACGCTCACACGGTCCGGCGTTGCCATGAAGCTGGTGCAGCGGAATGGAGCAGCGCCGGTAAATGGAGTAGCGGTCGATACGCTGCTCAAGACAATCGCCAGGGGCCATGCGTTCTGGCAGCGGCTGCAATCGGATGGTCTCAATGTAACTCAGCTTGCAAAACTTGAGGGCATGACCGTGTCCTATCTCACGCGCGTGCTGAGACTCGCATTCCTCGATCCCTGGATAGTCGAACAGATAATCGCAGGCCGTCAGCCAGCCAAGCTCGATGCACGCAAGCTTACACTTTCCGGTGAACTGCCGATGCGCTGGAATCACCAGCGTGCGTTCGCTGGGTTCAATACAACCTGCTAACTACTGAACTGTACCACGAAAAATGGCCGCAGAGAAAATGGGGCTATTTGGACCCACTTCGCTCTCCAACAACGTTCTCTTGGTACAGTATCGATCGCTGAGAGGCGCAGAACTGCGGCATTTGAGGGATGGTTCTCTGAAACTGCCGAAAACTGCAGACTGCGTGGCGGAGACGGTGGGATTCGAACCCACGATAGAGTCACCCCTATACACACTTTCCAGGCGTGCGCCTTCGACCACTCGGCCACGTCTCCGCATCCCTTTCGGGAAGGCCCGCCCCTAGCCGCTCCTTAGCGCTTTCGCAAGGGCGCGCGATTTGCCATAACTGCGCTCATGAAAATGTTTTCACTGTTCGTCTGCGCCGTCTCGCTCGCCGCGCTCCCGCTTTCCGCCCAAGAGGCCCAGACCTATCAGGCACCGGGCGAAATCGTTGCGGCGGCGAAGGCGGAGGAGTGGGTAGCGATTGCGCCGTCTGACCTGCTGGTCATGGACCTAGCGCCCGACGCCAAGGGCAAACCGCGTCGTGCAGTCATCCAGCTGATGCCGCCGCCATTTTCGCAAGGTTGGATCGGCAATATCCGCAAGCTGGCCGCCGCGCATTGGTGGGACGGGACGGCCGTGGTCCGCGTGCAGGATAACTATGTTACGCAGTGGGGCGATCCGACCGAGAAGAAGGCTTTGCCTGAGGGATTGGCGGTGGTGCCGGAGAGTGAGTACACTTACTCTGATGGAAAAATACCCATGATACCTATGTTCGAGCGCCCGCCCGTTGATCCATACGCTAAACTCTCGTTTAACTGGGCAGGATGGCCAGTGGCACTTGACCAAAAGCAAGCCTATCCGGTCCATTGCTACGGCATGGTAGGCGTGGGCCGCAACCTGTCGCCCGATACCGGCACCGGCGCTGAAC
>JANMPK010000469.1:0-2110 GCA_031369825.1 Sphingomonadales bacterium | reverse complement strand
GCATCGGCGACGACGCGGCGCGCAAACGGGAACATCAAACGCGGCGCTTCACCGAACAGGAACGGGTGGGCTTGTTCGTCGCTAACGTTGCGCATACCGAACAAGGTTCCGTAATCGAGTTCGACGCTGAAATGCACACCGTTGTCGCTCTCGGCCTTGACTGCGAGCTTTAGCGCTACTTCGTGCACTTCGTCGCTGACCGCGTTGACCTGAATATTGACCTGAACGTCGATCTGCGGCTGCACATCCCAGCTAAAGCTGAGCGGCGCCTGCGGATTTTCGACCGATAAGTCCTTGATATACTGATTCAACATGCCAACTGCGGGTGCAGTGTCTTCGCCATTGGCTTTGAGTGTTTCTGAAACGATGTTGCCTTCTTCTTCGGCCATGTGTCGCGGTGCTTTCCTGTTGTCTGGGCTGGCGCAGTCCTAGCGCCCTTACTGGCCGTCGCGCCTAGCAGGGGCGTGATTAAAGGGCAATCATTGTTGCACGCGGGGCAGATGCTGCATTTCTTTGGGTAAAGCCATTTGAAACTATGATATGAAGTGCCTATATGCGCAGAGGGCAGAGCTGGACCGGACAATCTCCGTATCGGCTTTCTGTCGCGCTTATTGAGCGGAGGCGTTGTGACTTTTACCATTATCTTGCTGGCTTTGGTTGCTGCGTTTTTGGGCCTGCGCCTCTATTCGGTGCTTGGCAAACGCACCGGTCACGAACAAGAACCTGTCGCGCGCCAACCGCTTGAGGGAACACCGCCATTGATCCGCCAACCGATAATCGGCGGCGAATCATCCCCGGCATTGCCGCAGGGCGACATGTCGGCAATTGATCTGGCCGCGCAGAGCGGATTACGTTCGATTGTAAATGCCGACCGGCAGTTCGATGCTGGCCTATTCGTCGAAGGCGCAAAATCGGCGTATAAGCTGGTGCTTGAAGCCTTTTGGAAGGGCGACAAGGAGTCGCTGCGCTTCCTGTGTGACGATGATGTCTATGACAGCTTTGTTGAGGAAATCGACCGGCGCGCAGCCAAGGGTGAAGTGCTTGAAAACCGGTTGGTGCGGATTGAAGAGGCCCGTATTGTCGATGCCAGCTTTGATCACCCGATGGCCCGCGTTACGCTGCGTTTTGATGCTGACATTGCAGCATTGGTGAAAGATGCAGAGGGTAATGTCATCGGCGGTTCGATGACCGACGCTGTCGAAAGCCACGACATCTGGACCTTCATGCGCGACGTCAAGAGCGGTGATCGCAATTGGAAGCTTGACGAAACCGACGACGTCTGATTCACGGGGGCGATGAAACACTCGCTCCTATCGCTCGTATTCGCGGCATCATTGCTTTCTGCCTGTTCCGGCGGGATCATCCCCAATGGTGGGCCGTCGCCTGCATCGACGCCACCTGTTGAAGCTGCGGCAAAACCCATCCCTTCAACCGCAGACGCACCGCTTCCGGCAGCAACTGCAACGGGTGATGGCACGACCGCAGCTTCATTGGGCGTGGTGCGTGGGCCGGAGATTGGTTCGCTAAAAGTAGATGCGCGTAAGGCAAGCCTGGCGCTCACCTCGTTTCGCACCAGCTGCTCCGGTCTGGTAAAGCGCAATGATAATACTGGCCTGACGCAAGGTGCAGACTGGCAACCCGCATGCGATGCGGTCAAGACTTGGACCGGCGATGCGGTTTCTTTCTTTGCGGCCCATATGGATGCGGTGCAGGTCGGTGACGGCAAGGCCTTTGCCACCGGATATTATGAACCCGAAATCGCCGGATGCCGCATGCGACAGCCGGGTTGCGACGTGCCAATCTATAAGCGCCCTGCCGACTTGGTCGATGTCGATCTTGGACTGTTTTCGGATGACCTCAAAGGAAAGAACATCCGCGGCAAGGTGAGCGGTTCGAAGTTTGTCCAATATGATGACCGTGCGGCAATTGAGGGTGGAACATTATCCGGGCGTGGGCTGGAAATCGCTTATGCCAGTGATGTAGTTGAATTCTTCTTTCTGCAAATCCAAGGGTCAGGCCGATTGAAGCTGACCGATGGTGGCGTGATGCGGATCGGTTATGAAAGTCAGAACGGTCGCGGTTATACCGGCATAGGTAAGCTGATGAAGGA
>JANMPK010000439.1:0-16757 GCA_031369825.1 Sphingomonadales bacterium | reverse complement strand
AAACGCGCCAACCGGCACGGTCTGATTGCTGGCGCCACCGGCACCGGCAAGACAGTGACATTACAAGGGCTGGTTGATAGCTTTTCAGCCCTCGGTGTTCCAGTGTTCGTATCCGACGTGAAGGGTGATCTCGCTGGACTGGCAATGGCCGGATCGCCGACATCGAAGATGCACGAAATCTTTGCCGCACGCGCAGCCGACATCGGCTATGAAGGATATAGCTATGCCGATAACCCGGTTGTTTTCTGGGATCTATACGGCGAGCAAGGCCACCCTATCCGCACAACTATTTCCGAAATGGGGCCATTGTTGCTCTCGCGGATACTGGACCTCAACGAAACGCAGGAAGGCGTACTCAACATTGCCTTCCGTATTGCCGATGACGAAGGCATGTTGCTGCTCAATCTCGCCGATTTGCAGGCGATGTTAATTTGGTGCGCCGAAAATGCTGCGCTTATCGGCACCAAATATGGCAATGTCACCAAAGCGTCGGTCGGGTCGATCCAGCGCCAATTGCTGACTTTGGAAGGCCAAGGCGGAGCGCGCTTTTTTGGCGAACCTGCTCTCGAAATCACCGATTTCCTGACGGTAGATGACAAAGGCCGCGGCCATGTCAACATTTTGGCGGCCGACAAGTTGATGGCAAGCCCCAAATTATATGCAACATTCCTCTTGTGGCTGCTTAGCGAGTTGTTCGAGGCCCTGCCAGAGGTTGGCGACCCAGAACAGCCCAAGCTGGTATTCTTCTTTGACGAAGCCCATTTGCTGTTCAACGAAGCACCCGATGCGCTGATGGACAAGGTCGAACAGGTCGTCCGTCTGATCCGCTCAAAAGGCGTTGGCGTCTATTTCATTACGCAGAACCCGATTGATATTCCCGAGACGGTTGCGGGCCAATTGGGTAACCGCGTCCAGCATGCGCTGCGCGCCTTTACCCCGCGCGACCAGAAAGCGATTAAGGCGGCGGCCGAAACCTTCCGCATCAACCCTGACCTAAATGTAGCGCAGGCGATTACCGAATTAAAGGTTGGCGAAGCTTTGGTCTCGACCTTGATGGCCGATGGGGCGCCTTCGATAGTAAAGCGCACATTGGTAAAGCCGCCGCGTTCGCGTGTCGGGCCATTGGACGCCAAGGAGCGTGCGATCATTCAGTCGATATCGCCGTTTGATGACAAATATGAAACCGAGGTCGACCGCGAGTCGGCTTTTGAAGTCCTGCAACAGAAAGCCGCTGATGCAGCATCGACCGCCCAAGCCGTTGAGGAGCAGGGTGAGGAGGAAGTGCGCAAACAGCCGCGCCAGACCGAATCGATGTGGGGCAAAATGGGCAAAGCTGCGGCAGGGGCGGCAGCAGCGTCAGCAGGGACGATGATCGCGCGGTCATTGACCGGCCGTAAATCGAGCGCATCACCGACAAAGAGTGCCGCCAGTGCCGTTGCAGGGACGCTTGGCACCGAGCTCGGCAAAGCTATCGGCTTTCCAGGGCTAGGCCGATTTGCCCGCGGGCTGCTCGGCGGATTGATGCGTTGACCTATCCCCGCCCGCGATAGGGAGCGACATTTTGATCGGGGAGCCACAAGCCTTTGGGTGGTTCTCCCGATTGCCAGAAAACGTCTATCGGGATGCCGCCGCGCGGATACCAATAACCGCCGATACGCAGCCAATGTGGTTTCATTTCGGCAAACAACCGCTGGCCTATACCGACCGTGCAATCCTCATGAAACGCGGCATGATTGCGGAACGAGCCAAGAAATAGCTTAAGCGACTTTGATTCGACGATGGTCTTATCCGGCGCATAATCGATCACCAGATGCGCAAAATCGGGCTGTGCGGTCACCGGACATAATGACGTGAATTCCGGCACCGCAAAGCGTGTCAAATACAGCGCGCCGGGACGGGGATTGGGGACATAATCGAGCTGTGCTTCTTGCGGCGATGCAGGCATTGGGGTTTGCGAGCCCAGAAAGCGGGTGTCAGGTTGTTCGGTCATGCACCCGCATTTAGCCCCTTCGTCATATGATGCAAACGGCTCATGTCATTCATCCTTGCTATTCACCTTGCATTCAGTGCTTTTGCCGATCACGGGCGAAAAATTGTTCAGGGAAAGATTGCAACCATGCGCGCACCAAAGGCGCTATCAATAGCTCTTGCGATGTTCGCTATTCTGGCGGCTGCAGAGGTGACGTTTGCGCAAGACGCAATCCCCGAAACTCCGCCCGAACTGCGCGACTTCCGGCTCGATCCGCAACGCCCCGCACCACAGCCGCAGACCGAGCCGACCACAGAGCGCCCAGCGATTACACCGCCGCCTGCTGTTTCCACTCTGCCGGAGCAGGAGACACCGCAGCCACGTTTACAACCACAGCAGCAAAGCGCTGAAGTTCGTCCCGCAGCGCAAGCACCAATAACCCCGCCAGAACAAACAAAAGCCGAGCCGCAGCTTGATATTGCCGAGCCCGCAATCCTCGACGAAGTGACTGAAGAGATTGCACCCAAGACGGAACCGGTTACCGAAACACCGGCAAACGCGGCAGCAGATTGGCAAATCGTTGCGGTGCTGGGGTTCATAGCGATACTGTTGCTCGGCGTATATTGGTTCAGGCGGCGGCGCAAAATCGTCAGCATGGCAGATGCTACGATTACTGAACCCAACTATATCAAGGCCGCAGAACACCGAGAGCCCGATTTAATCATAGCGGCGCCAAAACAAGCAAGCATCTCTAAAAAGCCTAGGATCATCCTCGATTTTATACCTGAGAAAGCTACGGTCAGCTTCACTACACTGACGATCAAAGGCCAATTGCGGTTGATAAACGAAGGCGACGCCGTAGCCAAAGACATGGAGCTTCGCGTCGGGCTTATCTCGGCAAGTCCGCAACAAGATGATGCAATCAAAGCCTTTAATGCTGATGCGGCGAATATCCCGCCTGAAGCCATTGGTGAAGCGACGTCGGGGGAACGGATTGGTATGACCATCGAAATATCTGTGCCATTAAGCGACATGCAAAGCTTTCCATTGGGTGACCAGCGCCTGTTTGCGCCCATCATGGTCGCCAATCTGTCCTATCGCGGCAGCAGTAAGGGCAGCACCGAAATCGCACATATCTCCTGCATGATCGGCCGCGAAGCCAAGCCGCCAGCGTCTAAAATGAGGCCGCTGCGGTTAGACCTTGGTCCGCGCAGCTTTGCACCCTTGGGGCAAAGGCCACTATCCCTGTAAAAGCCTGTATGGCGCGGCTAATGATTGCTGGCTAAGCCGCCTGCATGACAATGCTTATTCCGGTTCTTGGCGACCAGCTCAGTGTAGGTTTGTCGGCGCTTTCGGGCCAGAACAAGCAAGGTTGCGCCATATTGATGGTCGAGGTGGACGAAGAAACCACCTATGTCGGGCACCACAAGTCAAAGCTGGTCTATATCCTGTCGGCGATGCGCCATCATTCCAAAGCACTGCGTGATGACGGATGGGCCGTAGATTATGTCCAGCTTGACGATCCGCAAAACAGCGGTAGTTTTACCGGCGAACTGGCGCGGGCCATCGAACGGCACCGTCCATCAACTGTCCGCGTGACAGAGGCGGGTGAGTGGCGGGTTATGGCAATGCTCGATAGCTGGGCTGATCGGTTTGATGTTCCTGTCATAATATTGCCGGACGACCGGTTCCTTGCCACGCATGCCGAATTTGAAGATTGGGCGGCAGACCGCAAGCAATTAAAGATGGAGTTTTTCTACCGCGATATGCGCCGCAAGTCAGGGCTGCTGATGGACGCTGAGAAGCCTATTGGTGGACAATGGAATTATGACAACGAGAACCGCAAGCCCGCCAAACGCAATCTTGCGATACCACAACCGCTGCACTTTGAACCCGATGATATTACCCGCGATGTGATCAACATGGTTGAAGCACGCTTTGCCAAACATATTGGCCACACCGCCAAATTCGGTTTTGCAGTAACCCGCGAAGACGCGTTGAAACAGCAAGCGCATTTCCTCGAATATGCGCTTCCGATGTTTGGCGACTATCAGGACGCTATGCTCACCGGCGAGCCGTTCCTTTGGCATTCAATCCTGTCCCCTTATATCAACTCCGGCTTGCTCGACCCACTGGCGCTGTGCTGCGAGGTCGAGGCACTATATCATGCAGGCAAGGTTCCGCTGAATGCTGCCGAGGGCTTTATCCGCCAGATCATCGGGTGGCGTGAATATGTGCGTGGGATATATTGGTTTGCCGGGCCAGATTATGTGGATCGCAACGAACTTGCCGCGACACGGCCCCTGCCTTCCTTCTATTGGACTGGCGAAACTGACATGCACTGCATGCGCCAAGCCATCGGCCAGACGCTCGACTATGCTTATGCCCACCATATTCAACGGTTGATGATTACCGGTAATTTTGCGCTGATCGCGGGGGTTGACCCACGCCAGGTCCATGAATGGTATCTGGCGGTTTATGCAGACGCCTATGAATGGGTCGAATTGCCCAATACGCTGGGGATGAGCCAGTTTGGCGATGGCGGGATGCTGGCGTCAAAACCCTATGCTTCAAGCGGTGCCTATATCAACCGCATGTCGAATTATTGCGGGTCGTGCCGTTACGATGTGAAGCAACGCACCGGCCCCGATGCCTGCCCGTTCAACGCACTCTACTGGGACTTTATCGCTCGCAATGAAAGCAGGCTGCGCAGCAATGTCCGGATGGCAATGCCCTATAAGAATTGGAACCGGATGGAAGGCGCCGATAAAGTTGCGCTTAGAGCATCGGCAAAGCAATTTCTGGAAAGGCTCGACTAGGGCGAAAAAGCTGATTATCTTGCAGTGCACAAGAATCAACGCGCAGCCAATATGCGTAAAACCGAAGCGGGTAAGGGACGAACACTCATGGATTTACTGGTAACCACCGAATGGCTGGCGAAAGAACAAGGCGCATCCGATTTGCGGATTGTCGATGCCACCTGGTTCCTACCCGACGCAGGCCGAAATGCTGCTGCCGAATATGAAGGCGGACATATCGCCGGCGCGGTGTTCATGGATTTGGAAGAATTGGCCGACAGCAATAGCAGCCTGCCCAACACCTTGCCGCCGCCCGAAAAATTCGCCAGCCGGATGCAGTCTTTGGGACTTGGCGATGGCAGCCGGATTGTTGTTTATGACGATAGCCCGTTCAAATCAGCAACCCGTGCATGGTGGATGCTGACTTTGTTCGGCGCGCATGATGTCGCAATTCTCGACGGCGGTATCGCCAAGTGGAAGGCCGAGGGCCGCCCGCTTGAAACTGGCAAGCCAAAGCTGCGCCACCGCCATTTCACCGTCTGGCAAGACGATAAGGGCGTAAAAAATAAGGCTGATATGCTTGCTAACCTGCATAGCAAAGACGTCGTCGTCGTTGATGCACGCGGCGCTGGCCGCTTCACCGGCGAAGACCCCGAACCGCGCGCCGATATGGCATCGGGCCATATTCCGGGTAGCCGTAATCTGCCCTATTCAAACCTCTACAACTCAGACGGCACATGGAAGCGCGGCGATGCTCTGATCGCGGCGTTCGCAGACGCAGGCGTCGATCTGGATAAGCCGATGATTACCACTTGTGGTTCGGGTATGACGGCGGCGGTTGTGCTGTTTGGTGCGCGTTTGACCGGCAAGAAAGATGTCGCGCTTTATGATGGCAGCTGGTCCGAATGGGGTCTGGATAAGGACACGCCGAAAGCCCAAGGTCAGGCGGCAGGTGCGGCTTGAGCGGGTCGGACAAGCCGCGCAAACCAGCAACCACTATCGTAACCGGCGGGCGTTCAAAGGCGTTGACCGGCGCTGTTGTCAACGCCCCTGTCTGGCGCGCTAGCACGCATTTATATGATACGGTCGCAGACCTCGATGCCGGTAAGTCTAAGAACGAAGATGGTCGCTTCTTTTATGGACGGCGCGGATCGCCAACACAGTGGTCGCTGTCCGAAGCGCTCACCGAGCTGGAGCCGGGAGCACATGGGACGATGCTATATCCGTCGGGTGTGGCGGCAATTGCCGGGGCGTTGCTCTCTGTCTTGAAGCCCGGCGATATATTGTTGATGACCGACAACGCCTATGACCCCAGCCGCAGCTTTGCAGACGGGTTCTTGAAACGCTTCGGTGTCGAGACGCGTTATTTCGATCCGATGACGACCGATATCGAAGCTGAATTCTGTGACCGCACCCGCGCGATACTGCTTGAAAATCCGGGCAGCCTGACCTTTGAAGTGCAGGACGTTCCGGCAATATGCGCCGCCGCGGAAAAGCGCGGCATCGTGACCCTGCTCGACAACACTTGGGCCACGCCCTTATTCTACACCGCGCTCGACAAGGGCATCGATTTGTCGATAGTTGCCGCCACAAAATATATTGTCGGGCATAGCGACGTGATGATCGGTAGTGTGACCACGCATAAGAAATACTGGACAGCCCTGCGCAACACCGCCCAGCAACTAGGCCAGGTTGTGTCGCCCGATGACGCCTATTTGGCGGCACGGGGCCTACGCACATTGTCGGTGCGGATGAAGGCTCATGAGGCCTCGGCGCTCAAAATCGCACATTGGCTACAGTGCCGCGACGAAGTAGCAAATGTGCTCCACCCCGCACTCCCCGAATGCCCTGGCCACGACATTTGGGCGCGCGACTTTACCGGCTCCTCCGGGCTGTTTTCATTCGTGCTGAAGGGCAGCAAAGCAAAGGCAGCGGCCTTGGTCGACGCGCTCGACCTGTTCGGCATCGGCTACAGCTGGGGCGGGTTTGAAAGTCTGGCATTGCCAGTTCACCCCGAGAAATACCGTTCGGCTACGCCTTGGGCAGCAGGTGGTGCCTTGGTTCGATTACAGATCGGTTTGGAAGACAGCAACGATCTGATAGCCGATTTGGCACAAGCTTTCTCAGTCGCCGAGGCTACCGAGTAGCCCATCGCTTCACCGCGTAGGCACCGGCACGTCGCCCGAATAATCGTAAAAACCGCGCTGCACTTTGCGGCCATACCAGCCTGCCTCGACATACTTCTGGAGTAAGGGCGCAGGGCGGAATTTGGGGTCGCCGGTCGAGGTGAAGAGAACATTGATGATTTCGAGGCAGGTGTCCAGACCAATGAAATCGGCCAAAGTTAGCGGACCCATCGGGTGGTTGAGGCCAAGCTGGCAAGCGGTGTCGATGTCGCGGATGGTTGCGACACCCTCTCCCAGTGCAAAGCAGGCTTCGTTGATCATCGGCATCAGCACGCGGTTGACGATGAAGCCGGGGGCGTCTTGCGCGAACACCATTTGCTTGCCCAAAGCCGCGCCATAGGTTTCGACAATCTTCAGCGTTGCATCCGATGTTGCAAGCCCGCGAATAACCTCGATCAGCCCCATTACCGGCACAGGATTGAAGAAATGGACGCCGATAAAGCGTGCTGGATCGGGAGAGGCCTGCGCCAAACGCGTAATCGGAATCGAGGATGTATTCGACGCCAAAACCGCCTGATGGCCAAGCACTTTGCCCACCGCTTCGAAAATCTTGCGTTTGATTTCCTCACGCTCGGTCGCGGCCTCGATGATCAGCCCGGCATCGGCCATCGGCGTATAATCGCCAACCGGTTCGATACGTGACAACATTGTGTCAGCTTCATCTTGCCCGATCTTTTCTTTGGCGACGAGCTTATCCAATGCTTTGGCGATGCCCGCTTTACCCGCTTCGGCTTTTGCCAGATCAAGGTCGGAAAGATAGACATGATAGCCCGCCGCAGCACTCACCTGTGCAATGCCCGCGCCCATTTGACCTGCCCCGATGACGCCCACTGCCCGCATTATACACCTCGTTAACCCTATGATGCTTTGCCCCTAGCGAACGGCTGCCAAAAGCGCTAGCCTGTCCGATATGCGCAGGGGAATTATCGCACTGGCACTGATGTGCACGACGGCAAGCACGATGGCCGCGCTTTCGCCTGCCGTTGTGCCTGAAAAAGTTATAACCTTTAAAGACTGGACTGTGGGCTGCGACAATGGTCTCGGCTGTCAGGCGGTGGCGTTGATGCCAGAGAGCCTGCCCGAAGGATCTTTGTTGGTAGTGTTGACCCGCGCTGAGGGCTTAAACGGCGCGTTTGTAATCGAGATGTCGGGCTTTACGACAAAGGCGGACCGGTTCCGCATCGTGATTGATGGTAGGATCGCCGATACCGGAACGATGCAGGTCGGCAGCGAAACGATAAAAGTTAGCGGCGTTGATGCGATGAAATTGGCGCGTGCGATGGCCAAGGGTAGGGCTCTAAGGTTGATCGACGGATCGGGCACGGAGCTTGGCACTGCCTCGTTATCCGGTTCGGCAGCAGCGTTCCGATATGCCGATATGGCGCAAGGACGCGCAGGGTCAAAGGGGGCAATAATCGCCACTGGCCCAAAAATGGCCACTGCAAAGAAAACGGTTCTGCCCGTAATCAGCGCGAAGAAAATAAAGCCCACCGATATTTTACCTGATGCCGCAGCATTGGTTGCTTTGTCGGAGAATAGCCAATGCGCCGCCGAACGCTTTGGACCCACCGAAGATTCGGCTTATAGCCTAGGCACTGGACCGAACGGATCGCAGGCTCTGGTGCTGCTCAATTGCGGCAGCGGCGCTTATAATTTTTCGGTTGGTGCTTATGTCGGACAGCAAGACGGCAAGGGTAAATGGAGCTTTGCGCCTGCCAGCTTTGATTATGCGCCATATCACCTTGAAGAGAAAAGCGAGTTGGCATTGCTGGTCAATGCCGAATGGAACGCGGCGACGCAGATGCTGGGCGGATATTCCAAAGGCCGGGGTATCGGCGATTGTGGATCATCGCAAAGCTATGTTTGGGATGGCAGCATGTTCCGGCTGACCGAGGCGACATCAATGCAGGAATGCCGCGGTTCGCTCCACTGGATACCGGTTTGGCGTGCCGAGGTTAAGCTCGTCGACTAGAGCTTACGCGCTTTCGACAAAATTTCGGCAATATCAAAAATCATTATGCCCGCCAATAACGGCAGCGCTGTTGCGGCAAGCTTAGGCTGGTATTCCGTCCAAAACTCGCTTACGCGCGGCGGCAATGCTCCCAATTCTAGCAGGAAGTTCGTCCTTTATGTCCGCCCCGTTACGTATTGCCCTCGCAGGGCTTGGCACCGTTGGCACCGGCGTTATCCGCTTGGTTGAAGAAAATAGCGCATTGATCGCGCGACGAGCAGGTCGTGCCATAGAGATTGTTGCCGTCACCGCACGTGACCGCGCCAAGGATCGCGGTGTCGATTTGTCACATTACCGCTGGGTCGATGACATGGGCGAGCTGGCAACGGCGGGCGACATTGATGTGGTGGTCGAACTGGTCGGCGGCTCCGACGGTCCAGCGCTCACATTGGCGCGCGAAACTTTAGGTGCGGGTCGCGCCTTGGTGACAGCCAATAAAGCGATGATCGCGCACCACGGTGCCGAATTGGCCGAACTCGCCGAGGGCATGAATGCAGCGCTGAAATTTGAAGCTGCGGTGGCGGGCGGCATACCGGTCATCCAGGGTCTGCGCGACGGTGCTGCGGCCAATCGCATCGACCGCGTCTACGGCATTCTCAACGGTACCTGCAATTTCATCCTGTCGACGATGGAGAAAGAAGGCCTCGATTTCGCCGACGTACTCGCCGACGCGCAGGCCAAGGGTTTTGCCGAGTCCGACCCGAGCTTCGACATCGACGGTGTGGATGCGGCGCACAAGCTGTCGATCTTGGCATCGCTCAGCTTTGGTTCGCAAATCGACTTTGGCGGCGTCGAAGCGCGCGGCATACGCAAAATCTTAGCCGCCGATATCGCGCAGGCCAAGGTGCTCGGCTACCGTATCCGCCTCATCGGTCTGGCCGAAATCGACGGCGAGAATGGAGACGCGCAAATCTTCCAACGGGTCCAGCCGTGCCTTGTCCCGCTCGACCATCCGCTCGCGCATGTTATCGGCGCAACCAATGCTGTCGTGGCCGAGGGCAATTTTTCCGGGCGGCTGTTGTTCCAGGGTGCGGGCGCTGGCGATAAACCAACCGCTTCCGCCGTGGTTGCCGATCTCGTTGATATCGCGCGCAAGGAAACCGGGCCGGCGTTCTCGATGCCATGTGCCGAACTCGAAAAGCTGCCCCGTGCCGCCTCCGCGCACCGGATTGGCAAAACCTATTTGCGCATGGTGGTCGCCGACCGCGTCGGTGTGCTCGCCGAAATCACCGCCGCAATGCGCGATGCAGGGCTGTCGATCGAGAGCCTGATCCAGAAGGAAACCAACGACGACGGCTCAGCACTGATTGCCATGGTTACGCATGAGGGACCGGAGCAAGCGATCAACGATACAATCGCGGCGCTATCGGGCTCCGACAGCCTGATCGGCGAACCGATGGTAATGCACATCTTGGGAGATTGATTACTCGGGCGCGGTTCCGCTGGATACCACCATTTCAGGCTCGGGCAGACCTTTCATAAGTTCATTATAGTCAAGCGCGGGTGTTGGCACTGAGCCAAAGGCCATGCCTCCTGATAATGGCGTACGGCATAGCTTATCGCCATAAGTACAGCCCGCCGCGCGCTCTGTCGAAACAGCCTCTCCGCGACGGATGCGATCTTCGTCAACCGGGCCCGGGTTTAATTTCTGCCGCTTATTCTCTTCCGCCGTGCCGCACACCACAATTTCGTCACCAAGCGGATATTTCACACAGCCTTCGTCATTGACGGCAACTAAACGGCGGGCGCGTTCGATTTGGGCGGCAATTTGTGCGTCCGTAAATCTTTGGCTGTAGGCGACGCATGGCAACTGTGAAGCAATGACCAACGCCGCAACAAGCAATCTCGACATTTGGTCACGCCTTCCCTATCGAAGCGCAAACTCCGATCACCCGTGCCCCTTAAATACAGACGCGCTTTTCCAAGACGCCAGATATTTCAAATAGCTAGGAAAAAATCATGACCGCAGCAAGCCAAATTCTTGACCGGGTGCTGGTGCTCGAAATGGTCCGAGTGACTGAAGCAGCCGCGATTGCAGCCGCCAAACTGATCGGACGCGGTGATGAAAAAGCGGCTGACCATGCTGCCGTCGAGGCGATGCGCGCGGCGCTGAACGAGCTTTATATGGACGGCACTGTCGTCATCGGTGAGGGCGAACGTGACGAGGCGCCGATGCTGTTCATCGGGGAAAAAGTCGGCTCAGCCATCGGTAAAGGCCCAAAGATCGACATCGCGCTTGATCCGCTGGAAGGCACAACGATAACCGCCAAGGCCGGCCCCAATGCTCTCGCCGTGCTGGCGGTTGCCGAGGAGGGCAATCTGCTCAACGCCCCCGATGTCTATATGGATAAGATCGCTGTTGGCCCCGGCTACTCGTCAAACATCGTCAATCTCGACAAGACCGTTCTGGAAAATGTTACCGCCGTCGCCAAAGAGAAAGGCGTTGCACCGGGCGACCTGATCATCTGCGTGCTCGACCGGCCGCGCCACGAAAAGCTAATCGCCGAACTGCGCGCGATTGGTTGTGGCATCATGTTGATCCCAGACGGTGACGTGGCGGGCGTCATCGCCACCACCAACCCGGACACCACCGTCGACATCTATATGGGCAGTGGCGGCGCGCCCGAGGGGGTGTTGGCGGCAGCAGCTCTGCGCTGCATAGGAGGGCAGTTCAAAGGTCGGTTGCTGTTCCGCAACGACGACGAACGGTCGCGTGCACGCAAATGGGGAATCGAGGATCTCGACAAGATTTACGATCTGGAAGAACTGGCCAAGGGTGACTGTATTTTCGCCGCAACCGGAGTTACCGACGGATCGTTGCTGGCGGGTGTAAAAACACTGCGCGATGGCCGTGTCACTACCGAAACCGTAGTAATGCGTGCATCTAGCGGCACCGTGCGCCGGGTGAAGAGCGAACACCGCCCGGGCCGCAATTTCTGACGGAACAATAATGTCTTATGCGATGTTTAGCGGTCATATGACCATACGTTCCTTTACCCCCGCAGTCTTTGGCCTGGCGATGCTCTCGGGTTGTGCAGGCGTTGGCTATGGTGAATTGCCGCATGCGCAATACGCGGTCGGTTCGGCCTGTGAGCCCTCTGCTAGCGATATCGGCGGTAAGGATTATTTCCTTGTCACCTCGCGCTTGCCCGATTGCCGTGCAGCGCCGGTAAGCCTGTTGCAGCATCGCAGCCCGGTGGTCCGCTATGCCCGTTTTGGTGCGCCGGTTTTGACGCCAATCGCCAAAGGCAAGACCGAAAAGGCTGTGCCAACAGCGTTTCAGGAACGCAGCGAATGGTGGCAAGAACTCGGCAATGCCGCAAAAGCCAAAAACGGTCGCGTATTGCTCTATGTACACGGTTTTCGTGAAAGCTATTTAACCAACACCGAATCCACGGTGCAGATTGCCAAACTCACTGGCTTTGATGGCCCCGTCATCCAATATAGCTGGCCATCGCAGGGTGCGCTCACCAAATATGCGGTTGACGAGACCAACATGTATTGGGACGAACGCAATTTCCGGTCTTTCCTGACGCAGCTCGCGCGTGACCCATCGGTCAAGGAAATCGTACTTGTGTCGCATTCGCTTGGCGCCCGACTGGTTATTCCTGCCGTCGAATATGTCGATGCCACATCAACCAATGCCGATTCGAGCAATATCTCCAACATCATCCTCGCCGCACCTGATGTTGACCGCGAAGATTTCGAGCGTGACATTGCCGAAGAAGTGCTTGCCGCGCGGCGGGTCAATAACGACCGGCGGATTACCATCTATGTGTCGGGCAAGGACAAAGCGCTCGCGCTCTCAAGGCAACTGCACGGCTATCCGCGCCTCGGCTCGCCATATTGCTTCGACCCGTTCGAAGCTGCCGAGCTGAAGCAACAAGGCGTGCCCGTCCGCTGCTACCCGTCAAAAACGAAATATGATGTGACGCCGGAAAAGAGCGGGCTGACGATTATTGATACGACTGACATTAGCAGCACCAGCACCGGACATAGCGATTATCTCAACAGCGCTGCGGCCTGCGCCGACTTTGCTGCCGTCGTTGCCGGTAAGCGCGACGGCGCGGGTGACCGCGTTGCCGGAAAGCTGAGCCATGTGTTCCTGCTGAAACCTACCCAAAAATCGCAGAAGCCTGACAACAAGGCCATCTGCAAGGTCGGTTAGAACACCCCCATCGCCAGACCTGCGGCCAGCGTAGCGCCCAAATCGCGTGCCTGCGCCAACTCCGCATCTGTAAGAGTCTTCGTCGCCAGTATCGCCTCAGGCGTTTGCGCGTGAGTGCAGATGATGATGCTGTCCGCCACCCTTTTCAACCGCCAGCCGGTGGCAATCCGCTCGGCTTGTCTGACCGCATTGCTGCCATCCGACCCCGCGCACACAACAAGCGCATAAGGCCGTCCTTCGATCTGACCCAGACAGGGATAATAAAACCGGTCAAAAAACGCCTTCATCACACCGCTAATCGCTGCGAGATTTTCGGGGAAGACGAACAGATAGCCATCCGCCGCCAGCATATGCTCCGTCCCAACCGCGGCGGCATGCAGCAACCAGACATCGCCATCCTCTGCACCCGCGCAGGCCGCACGCGCCAGTGCCTCGGACCCACCGGTCATACTGTGCCAGACAATGAGCAGCTTTTTCACAGGGCCTTGCTAGCACCACTACGTCCGCATAGGGAAGGCGGATGTCACCTGTTCTCAACATCACGCAATCGGTTCTTGGTCAGGTGTGGCAATGGCGCGAAGGCAATGTGGATGCGCGTGACCCCGGGTTCCAACCCGACGATCTGGTCACGCAATTGCTGATGGCGCGCGGCGTACCCCGCGATGATGTCGAGCGTCACCGTGATCCGACCATCCGCGCCTTCATGCCCGACCCTTCGATCTTCCGCGACATGGACAAGGGCGCGCAGCGGATTGCCGATGCGGTCGAGGCGGGCGAAGCGGTCACCGTTTATGGCGACTATGACGTCGATGGTGCGACCAGCGCGGCGCTGCTCATCCGGCTACTGCGTGACCTTGGCCTGACAGCAGACCATTATATCCCCGACCGGCTGATGGAAGGCTACGGCCCGTCGGGCGAGGCGCTGGTTAAAATCGGCGCTGCTGGCAGCAGCCTGATCGTCACGGTCGATTGTGGCGCGATGGCCTATGATGCGCTCGAACAGGCCAAGGCGGCAGGCATAGAAGTCATCGTCGTCGACCACCATAAATGCGCCGCTGATCTGCCCGTGGCCTTCGCGCTCATCAACCCTAACAGGCTGGATGAGGCCGACGAGGCCGCATCGCATGGTCATCTGGCCGCGGTCGGCGTCGCTTTCCTGTTGAGCGCAGCCGTCGTCCGTTTGCTGCGCACGCGCGGGTTCTTCGCGAACCGAGCCGAGCCGAAACTCATGGATCTGCTCGATCTGGTGGCGCTCGGCACCGTCGCTGACGTTGCCCAATTACGCGGCCTTAACCGCGCCTTTGTTGCCCAAGGACTGAAGGTCATGGCGGGCAGGCGCAATGTCGGAATGGCGGCCCTCATCGAAGCCAGTCGCCTCACCCGGGCGCCGATTTGCTCGGACCTGGGCTTTGCGCTCGGTCCCCGTATCAACGCAGGCGGGCGCGTCGGCAAGTCGGACCTCGGCGTGCGCTTGCTGACCACCGAGGACCGCGAAGAAGCGCGCGGCATCGCTGCCGAACTTAACCAGCTCAACGAAGAGCGCCGCGCCATCGAGGCGGTGGTGCAGGAAGAAGCAGAGGCGATGCTGCCAGCACAGCATAACCACGCGGTCGCATTGCTATCCGGCAAAGGATGGCACCCCGGCGTCATCGGCATCGTCGCCGGGCGCATAAAGGAAAAAAGCGGCAGGCCCTCCATCGTCATCGCGGTGGGGGCAGACGGCATCGGCAAGGGATCGGGCCGCTCGATTGCAGGCGTCGATCTGGGTGCGGCGATTATCGCTGCGAAAGAGGCTGGATTGCTTGAGGCAGGCGGTGGCCATGCGATGGCGGCGGGGCTAACGGTCAGCGCAGACAAGATCGAGGCTCTGGCCGAGTGGCTCGACATGCACCTTGCTAGCGACGTCGCCCGCACATCGGGAAGCAAGGCGTTGTTGGTCGACGCGGTGCTCAACCCGCGCGGGCTGAACTCCGCCTTTGTCGACGCGATGGAGGCCGCTGGCCCCTATGGCATGGGCTGGCCCGGCCCGCGTGTAGTGACGGGGCCGGTGCGCGTGGTCAAATGCGATATCGTCGGCAAAGACCATGTCCGCGCGATAGTCGCAGGCGATGACGGTGCGTCGTTCAAGGCGATGGCGTTCCGGCAAGGCGAGAGCCCGCTTGGTCAGATGTTGCTCCACGGTGAACGTGGCCGCAAATACTGGCTGGCCGGCCGCGCCAAGACCGACGATTGGGGTGCCACACCCAAAGCAGAGTTGCACATCGACGACATCGCCTTTGCCGATTGAAACCGCTCTTGACGTTGCGCACCCGAATCCGTAAAGGCGCGGCTCGCCAAGCGATTGGCCCCTTCGTCTAGCGGTTAGGACGCGGCCCTTTCACGGCTGAAACACGGGTTCGATTCCCGTAGGGGTCACCAGAACAGCATTTTTCGGTACCAAAGATGAATTGTTATGGCATCGTTCTTGCCGAGGTTTTAGTGTGGCTAGCTGTTTTATTGGACCGGTTTCAAGGCTCGCTAACAATGGGGAACCAATGATCAATAGCAATTGGCTTAAAGCAAGCTACAAATTTTGGCTTTTGGTGTGCTTCTTATCTGTAGTTTTTTTCACAGGTGGGAGTGCACGATCCGACGTCATGTCGCTTGCAATATTACGTCCGATGGCCATCGCCGTTTGTGGGATTGCTATTTGGACGACAAAATTAGACCAAATTCGATCTTATGCTCCGCTAATATCTATTTTAGTTGGTGTTTTCGTTTTGGTTGCCGTGTCTCTTATTCCAGTGCCAGATTCGATTACGACAAACTTATCAGGTCGTAACATACTGACGAATATAGATAATATTACTGGTATAGGGCATATTTGGCGGCCCTTCAGCATGTCACCTGAGACAACGCTGAATGCTCTGTTCTCTCTTTCTATTCCACTAGGAGTTGTGCTCCTTTGTATTCAATTAAACCGGGAAGAGATATTTCTTTTGCTCCCCATCCTTATTTTCTTTGGATTACTATCAGGCTGCTGGGGCCTGCTCCAAGCAATGGGGGAATCTGGAGGACTGCTTTACCTTTATCGCATTACAAATGACGGGTCTGCAGTTGGTCTGTTTGCCAATCGCAATCATCAAGCTGTGATGCTTGCTTCTCTCTTTCCGATGTTAACTGTATATTCCTCAGTAGGGATCAAAACTGTTGAACAATTTAAACGGAAGACCATAGTCGCATTATCGGTCGGTGTGGTGCTGATTCCTCTACTCTTGGTGACTGGGTCACGTGCGGGTCTTGTTGTAGGATTGCTCGCCTTACTATCAATCGGGCTTCTATATCGTAAACCTAGGATCGATGTTCCACACAAACGTATGAAACGGAAATTTGATCCTATTTATGTAGCAGGAGCATTTGGTGTAGCATTAGTCGCGGCCATCACTATTTTGATGTCACGCGCACAGTCATTTGATAGAATCTTGTTGGGGACGCAGTCTGATGACATACGCTGGAAAATTTGGCAGCCTGTATTTGAGGCCGCTGGTCAATACTTTCCATTTGGAAGCGGCGCGGGATCATTTGTTCCTGTTTATCAAATTCATGAGCCACTGAGCCTATTAGGCCTATATTATCGCAACCAAGC
>JANMPK010000421.1:0-4398 GCA_031369825.1 Sphingomonadales bacterium | reverse complement strand
AAGAGGCAATGGTCCGGTCGATGTCGGGGCTGGAGAATTGCGTAATAGTCGTTCCGGGCTATGCCGTAGAATATGACCATATCGATCCTCGGGCGCTCGATTCAACGCTAGCCGTGCGCGGCTTTGAGGGTCTGTATTGTGCTGGGCAGATTAACGGAACCACCGGATATGAAGAAGCGGCAGCGCAAGGTTTGATTGCCGGAATGGGTGCGGCGTCTCGTGTGTTGGACCAGGACATGCCGCCGCTCGACCGATCGAACAGTTATATGGCTGTGATGGTGGATGATCTTACTCTGCAAGGAGTAACTGAGCCCTACCGAATGCTGACCGCACGTGCGGAGTATAGGTTGCGATTGCGGGCGGATAATGCCGGAACACGGCTTACGCCGATGGCAAAGGATATTGGTGCAGTAGGAGCCGAACGGCGCACTGCGTTTGACGCCCAGCAGATAGAGAAAGCCGCACTGTTAGACGAACTAAGTGTTCCTACGAGTGCCGATAGCCTCATCAAGCATGGTATGGACGTAAAGCGCGATGCCGGAAAAATGCCCTTCTATGACTGGCTGCGTTATCCGGTCGTTAGTGTACGCCGTCTCCTCGCTGTTTCACGTGAAACAGCGCTTGAGGCTATTCCAAACAGTCCGCTCATCGCCGAAATCGAGCAGGATGGGCGCTATGCCCACTATCTGCACCGGCAGGAGGCAGAGATACGCGATCTTGCTGCCAACGAGCGAATCACGCTGCCTAACGGGATGAACTATCGTTTGGTTGCCGGCCTTTCAAACGAGATGGTTGAACGGCTGGATGCCGCGCGTCCTGAAAATTTGGCGGCGGCTGCACGTGTTCGCGGGGTCACACCAGCGGCACTTGCGGCGATATTGGTGCATGCGAAGCGAGCCTCCACCCATAAAGTTGCTGCATGACAGAAGAACAAGCGCAAGACTGGTTGCGGACGAATTTGAATGTTTCACGTGAAACATGGGAAAGGCTTGGGGCCTTTATCGCCTTTCTTCGGCGAGAGGCATCGAGCCAAAACCTGATCGCAGCCTCTACTCTGGATCATATTTGGAGCCGGCATATTGTCGATAGTGCCCAATTGTTGAAATTGTTGCCAGACGACTTACCAAGGGATGGCAACTGGATTGATCTTGGCTCCGGTGCCGGTTTCCCGGGAATCATTGTCGCTATCCTGAGTGAGCATCATGTCACTTTGGTCGAGTCGCGCAATAGGCGGATTGATTATTTGCAGCGCGCGATTGGGATGTTGGATCTCGAAAGCAATGTAACAGTGGCAGGGATACCGCTTGAGCGTCTTGAAACTGCCCCATATTCGGTCATTTCCGCCCGGGCATTTGCGCCTTTACCGCGGTTGTTCGCGCTTGCGGCACGATTTTCCACAGATAAGACAATCTGGCTGTTACCAAAGGGTAGAAATGCGGTTAAGGAATGGGAAGAGGTTCAACTGGTCTGGACTGGTAATTTCAGCATAGAACCCAGCGTAACCGATACCGAATCGGGAATATTGGTCGGGCAACTGTCCGCAAAGAGGCAAAAAACACGATGATTCGTATTGCCATAGCAAATCAGAAGGGCGGGGTCGGTAAGACCACGACGGCGATTAACCTGGCAACCGCCTTGGCTGCGAGTGGTTGGCGGTGTTTGTTGATTGATCTTGATCCGCAGGGCAATGCCTCGACAGGTCTTGGTCTCAAGCAAGTTGACCGCGTTCATAGCAGCTATGATCTATTGCTTGGTGATGCTTCATTGAGCGATGCGGCGATCCCGACACTTATTCCCGGACTCGATATTATTCCTGCTACGGTCGATCTTTCGGGTGCAGAGGTTGAACTGGTTGAATTCGAGGACCGCACACACCGGTTGCAAGCTGCGTTTAACAAATCAACGCGCGATTGGGATATTTGCCTGATTGACTGCCCGCCTTCCCTGGGGTTGTTGACGATTAATTCGATGATTGCGGTCGATTCGGTGCTTGTTCCGCTGCAATGTGAGTTCTTTGCGCTCGAAGGATTAAGTCAATTATTACAAACAGTTGAACGCATACAGAAGCGCTTTAATCCCGATTTGTCGATCATGGGCGTAGCACTCACGATGTTTGACCGACGCAACCGGCTGACCGACCAGGTAGCCGATGACGTCCGTTCTTGTCTCGGGCCGTTGGTGTTTGAAACTGTGATTCCGCGTAATGTGCGGCTTTCTGAGGCACCGAGCCACGGGTTGCCTGCACTGGTTTATGACCATAAATGCAGCGGGTCAGAGGCATATATCAAATTGGCACGTGAGCTGATCGGTCGCTTGCCTGCTAAAGAGCTTGCCGCATGACGCCTTCCGACGAATCGGTTGAAAAATCGCCTTTGCGTAAAAAAATGGGGCTCGGCCGTGGCCTTGATGCGCTATTGGGAGAGGCGCTGCGCGGTGATGTTGCGCCGCAACCAGCGAGTATCATGGCGAGCAACGCCACGCCTAGCATCGCAACGATAGCCGTTGCTGACATCCACCCAAATCCGGATCAACCGCGTCGCCATTTTGCCGAAGAGAAACTGGCCGAGCTTGCCGCGAGCATCTCCAAACACGGGATCATTCAGCCTATCGTTGTTCGCCCGCATGCCGGAAGCTACCAAATTGTTGCCGGTGAACGCCGCTGGCGCGCGGCGCAACGCGTGCAAATCCATGATATACCGGTAATTATCCGTAGTTTTGATGATGCAGAAACCCTTGAAATCGCGTTGCTGGAGAATATCCAGCGACAGGATTTGAACCCGATCGAGGAAGCAGAGGCTTATAAGAAGCTGACCGAAATGTTCGGGCACAGTGCGCTTGCGCTCGCCGACTTGGTCCATAAATCGCGCAGCCATGTCGCCAATATGCTCCGGCTATTGGACCTACCGCCTGTGATTCGTGATCTGGTGATTGAGGAAAAGCTTAGCATGGGCCATGCCCGCGCTTTGCTTGGCAGCGATGATGCTGTGCGGCTGGCGATGGTGGTTATCAAACAAGGCCTGTCAGTGCGAGCGACCGAGGCGCTGGTCAAAAATGGCCGTGCGTCTTCGGGCAAGGCAGCGAGCGTGCGCCAGGACAGCCCCGCGAACGCCGATATCCGGGCAGTTGAAACGCATTTGGGCGACCTATTGGGGCTGAAGGTCAGTATTAGTCAAAAGAACGCTACGGGTGCCGGGGCTGTCACTTTTGAATATGGCAGCCTCGATCAACTCGACATGCTGTGTCAACGGCTCACCGGTGAAAAATTCTAAATATCTACAATAATCCGGCAGACAAGCGGATCGCCGATTAACCTTTTTGGGCATGTCTGCCGCTGCGAAACCCCCACAAACCCTGATGGTCAGAAATCTTAACCAGAGCTATTGCCGCTTTGGTCTAACAGTCTTGTTAACCATGAGACAAAGCAAAGCCTTATGATTCGACGTGCATAAGCGATCCAGAATGCAGTGGGGCATTCCAATCTGCTTTTTGTCACGAAGGACCAGTATATGTTGAACAAGAAAATTGCCCTCATGGGCGCAGCCTTTGCCGCTATGGTTTCGACCGGCGCCAACGCTGCAACAGTTTCTGCTACTGCAGAAGTCGATATCCTCGCACCTGTCACGCTGGCGCAGACCGCCGGTCTCGACTTCGGTGTTGTTGCTGCTGGTGCTGCTGCCGGCACTGTCACCTTGACACCTGCTTCGGACGTCCGCACCTGCTCGCCAGGCCTTGCATGCGTCGGTGCCGCAAACCGCGGTGCATTTGCCGTCGTTGGTGCGACTGGCTACACAGTAGCGATAACTGTTGACGCGACGGCCACGCTGACCGGCGCAGGCGCACCGATGAGCTTGGCTCTGACGCCGTCGACCGCAGCAGTTGTTGCCATCGGCCTGCCGCAAACCTTCCACGTCGGCGGCACGCTTACCGTGGGCGCGGCGCAGGCTGCTGGCACCTATACCGGCAACTACAACGTTTCGGCTGACTATCAGTAAGCCTTGAGCGCCTGAATGGGCGCTTGTCGAAAGATATTCCCCCGGCGGTCCAAGGGCCTCCGGGGGTTTTCTTTGCGCGCGGCACAGATATTAGCGGGATGGTAACCATATTCTGCCACTGTCGAAGCGTGGACCTGTGCGGCTTATAGCTGTGCGCTAATATGTGGATGGGAATATCAATGCGCGAACTGCTTGGAAAAGCATGCCTGAATTTTGCCGGACGGATCATCATTGCATCGACCGTTTTGGGAATGATGCCTCTTGCTCTGACAAAGCCTGCTCACGCGGCAGGTGACATTTTGATCGCCCCGACCAGAGTCATTCTCGATGGCCGCCGCGGCACAGAAGTGATCCTCAATAACATTGGCAATGAAGAGGCAACCTACCGGATCACGCTCGAACTTCG
>JANMPK010000392.1:0-1651 GCA_031369825.1 Sphingomonadales bacterium | reverse complement strand
GGTTGCGATGCGTTGAAATCGAAATCGGTGTTGCCAAGCCCGCGGATATAGAAGCGCGGGAAGGTGCGTCCGAATGAGGACTCCACCAAAAGGCTGGGAACCCGGCCCGAAAGCCCGCGAATATCGACGCCGCCTGCCGAAATGGCATCGAGCTTGTCGCCGCTCACTGCGGTCACCGACAAAGGCACATCCTGCAGATTTTCTTCACGGCGCTGCGCAGTGACAACAATCTCGCCAAGGCCCTGCTGCTCTGCTGCCGTTTCGTCTTGCGCAGATGCAGCGGGTGCTACGGTGAATGAAAGTGCTGCGGTCGCAATAGCGATACAGGATGTATAATGTGAACGGTTGAGGCGCATGATCGGAAACTCCCTGTTTTTCGATAATGATGTTGTGAGAAACTGGGGCGCTAAATCGCCCTTTTTAAGCCTGATCCGCCATATCTTTGGTCACCGATTCGTCAAGCTTGACAGCTTTGTTCAGCGCCGAAAGCGTCGGTATTGTTGCAACTATGTAACAGGTTGCTGACCCTAAAAGCTCATCTCGTCATAAATGCGGCTGATGTCCCCGCCCCATTCGCCGTGGTAACGGTCAAGCAACGTCTGGGCTGGGCTTTTGCCTGATGCGACCACTTCGCGCAGCGGATCGAGAAACCCGGTTTCATTGTCGCCGCTGCTATTGAGTTTATTACGCGCGGCAAGCCCCGCAGACGAGATATCGAGGATGCGACCGGCGAGATCGAGCAGCTTGCCGCCGCCGGGAAGCGCCGCATTCAAACCCTGTGCTGGAACCGCGCTGCGCAAAGCCTCACGCTCATCCATCGTCCAATGTTTGACTTCGTCCCAAGCGGCATCAAGTGCAGTCTGGTCATAGAGCAAGCCGACCCAGAAAGCCGGGAGCGCGCAGATCGTGTTCCAAGGACCGCCATCGGCACCGCGCATTTCGAGAAAGCTTTTGAGACGCACTTCCGGGAAGGCAGTCGACATATGGTCTTCCCAATCCGACGCGGTTGGCAATTCGCCCGGCAGCACCGAAAGCTCGCCCTTCATAAAGTCGCGGAAGCTGTGGCCCGCTGCGTCAATATATTGGCCGTCGCGGTACACAAAATACATCGGCACATCGAGCATATAGTCGGCATATTGTTCATAACCGAAATTGTCGTCGAACACGAAGGGCAACATGCCGGTGCGCTGCGGGTCGGTGTCTGACCAGATATGGCTGCGGTAGGACAGAAACCCGTTGGGCTTGCCTTTGAGGAAGGGCGAGTTGGCGAACAATGCAGTTGCCAGCGGTTGCAGAGCGAGGCTGGTGCGGAATTTATGTGCCATGTCGGCTTCGCTTGAATAATCGAGATTGACCTGAATAGTGCATGTGCGCAGCATCATATCGAGACCCATGCTGCCGACACGCGGCATATGGCGCAGCATGATGGCATAGCGGCCCTTGGGCATGATCGGCAGTTCAGCCCGGGTCTTGTCTGGCCACAGCCCCATTCCGAGAAACGCCTTGCCGGTTTTTGCGCCAATCGCCTTTACCTGTTTCAGGTGGCGACCGGTTTCAGCAGGTCTGGTGCAGGGTTTCGAGCGGCGCACCTGATAGTTCAAGTTGCCCCGCTGGTTCAAGGCTAACCGCGCCGTCTTCGCCTTTGAGCGCG
>JANMPK010000383.1:0-7516 GCA_031369825.1 Sphingomonadales bacterium | reverse complement strand
GCCGAAATCGGTCCCGATGGAGAGGTGCGCATGAACCGTCCGCTGGGCGATCAGCGTTTCCTAGAACCCAATAGCGGTCTTTATTGGCAAATCTCTGGACCGGATACGATACCTTTTCCCTCGCGCTCGCTTTGGGATCGCTTGCTGACGGTGCAGGCATCAACTCCTGATCGGGCATTACACTTTCGGGATAGTGCCGAATTTGACGATGAGGCACTTCGCATCGCCGAACGGTCGATCATCCTGCCCGATTCAGACAAACGCTGGACATTTATGGTCGCGCAGAATCGCGACAGCCTTGATGCGCAAATCATTGAACTGCGCTCGGTGCTGGTGACCAGCTTTCTGTTGCTGGCATTGGGGCTGATCATTTTAGCCGCACTGCAAACTTTCTATGGGCTATGGCCACTTCGTGCTGTGCGTCGATCTATCGCGCAAATGCGCAGTGGGCGGGAAAGCCGCATTAACGAAAAACTGCCAGACGAGGTCATGCCGATGGTCAGCGAGCTTAATGCGTTGCTCGATCATAACGAGAAACAGGCAGAGGAATCGCGCCGCCATGCAGGCAATTTGGCCCATGCCCTAAAAACACCACTCACGGTGATCATGAACAGCGCGACCGCCAAAGCGCCTGATCTGTCCGAAGCCGTCATCCGCGAAGCAACGACTATGCGGCGGCAGGTCGACCACCATTTGGCGCGCGCTCGCGCGGTTGGGCGGCGCGGCCATAGCCATAGCCGGGCGGATGTGTGGGACAGCCTTGAATCGGTTGAACGCGCGGTTAGCAGGCTTTATTCGCACATCCGGCTAGATATGGCGGGCGACAAGACGCTAGCGGCGCGGGTCGAGCGTCAGGACTTGGATGAAATGCTCGGCAACCTGATCGAAAACGCCGCGAAATATGGCGGGGGCAGTGTGTTCGTCACCGTCGAGGAAAATGACGGCTATGTCGAACTGCTGGTCGAAGACGACGGCAAAGGCATCCCCGAAATCGAACGCGAACGCATATTCGACCGCGGCGCGAGGCTTGATACCGGGAAACCCGGAACCGGACTCGGCCTCGCCATTGTCCGTGATGTAGCAGAAATTTACGACGGATCGGTGGCTTTGGAGGAGAGCGAGGATTTAGGCGGGCTTTTGGTTCGGTTGAGGTTGCCGAAAGCAGCGAATTAACCTTCCTGGCCACCATCCCTGATCTGTTGATGATGGCGGATCACCTCGTCGATGATGAAGCGCAGGAATTTCTCGGTAAAGTCTGGGTCTAGTTTGGCATCACGGGCGAGTTGGCGAAGCCGCTCAATCTGCCGCTCTTCACGTGCCGGGTCGGCAGGCGGCAGCGACGATTTTGCCTTATACTCGCCTACGGCTTGAGTGATTTTGAAGCGCTCGGCGAGCATGAAGACCAATGCCGCATCAATATTGTCGATGCTGCTGCGATAGCTTTCCAATATGTTGTTGTCGCTCATGCCCCACCCTCTGCCGCTTCTGCGCATTTTGAACAAGGGCAAATACGGCTTTTGCACTTGCGTTGTCGTGAGGTGCTTGGCAGGGCGGTGGGGAAATGACTGCAACTATTCACCATCTGGGCAGCCAACGCGCGCCTTCGCTTGAACCGATCTTGAAGCTGGTCGCGCCGGGGATGAACCGCGTCAACGCCGTGATCCTTGACCGGATGCAGTCGGAGATACCCTTGATCCCCGAACTGGCGGGGCATCTGATTGCAGGCGGCGGTAAACGGATGCGGCCGATGCTGACTTTGGCTTGTGCCCGGCTGCTCGATTATCCCGGCGACCGGCATCACAAGCTGGCCGCTGCTGTCGAATTTATCCACACCGCGACGTTGCTGCATGATGATGTGGTTGACGGCAGCGATATGCGACGCGGGAAAACGGCGGCGAACCTGATCTTTGGCAATCCTGCTGCGGTCTTGGTGGGTGATTTTCTGTTCAGCAGGTCGTTTGAGCTGATGGTCGAAGATGGATCGCTCAAGGTTTTGAAAATTCTATCCAACGCGTCGGCGGTGATCGCCGAGGGCGAGGTCAATCAGCTAACCGCGCAACGTCAGATAGCGACCAGCGAAGAGCGTTATCTCGACATTATCGGCGCAAAGACGGCGGCTTTATTTGCTGCTGCCTGCCGGATTGCTGCCGTGGTCGCAGAAAGCGGTGAAGCCCAGGAAATGGCGCTTGATACTTATGGCCGCAACCTTGGCATCGCCTTTCAGCTGGTCGATGATGCGATTGATTATGTTTCCGATGGCGCAACTATGGGCAAGGACAGCGGCGACGATTTCCGTGACGGCAAGGTAACATTACCGGTCATTCTCGCACATAGCCGGGGAACGCTGGAAGAACAGACATTCTGGCGGGAAGCTATGATCGGCAACCGGATTTCCGACGTAGACCTGGCGAAGGCGACTGCATTGTTGCGCAGCCACGGTGCGATTGACGACACCATCGAGCGTGCCCGCCATTATGGCCAACGTGCGATTGATGCGATTGCCCATTTCCCAAGCGGTGAGGCGAAGGCTGCGCTGACCGAAGCAGTTGAGTTCGCGGTAGCGCGCGCTTATTAATTGCTCCCTGTGAAGGGAGGGTTTCGACATGGCGATGATGAAGGGCGTGGCTGCGGCCAATCCCGATTCTTATGTTGAGGCACTTTCTGGCTGGCAGCGCGCGCGTGTTGAAATGTTGCGTGATGCGATAAACGCGGGCGGAGATTTCCAAGAAGCGATAAAATGGACCAATCTGGTGTTCATCTTGAACGGCCCCTGTATTGTAATTCGGGCTGAGGAAGAGCGTGTTTTGCTGGCTCTGTTTCGTGGAAAACGATTGAGGCAATTCGATCCGCGCATCAAACCGAGCGGCAAATTCGAGCTGGCCAATCTGGTGATAGTTGAAGAGACCGAGGTTGATTCAGCTATGATTTCGCAACTGGCAGCCGCCGCCGCTGCACTGAACTTGGAATATGGCGATCCGACCGCTAGGCGTTAAGTGGTGAACGATATTCTGCCCATCCATGCTGTTCTACAGGACCTGCTCGCGGCTCTGCGCGGTGTGTCTAACGCTGTGCTTATTGCGCCCCCGGGTGCGGGTAAGACAACAATGGTTGCACCAGCTTTGCTCACTGAAACATGGTGTAATGGACAGATAATGCTGTTGTCGCCGCGCCGGTTGGCCGCGCGGATGGCGGCCGAGCGGATAGCTGAACTGATGGGTGAAGCGGTTGGCGGAACAGTGGGTTATGCGACCCGTATGGACAGCAAGCAGTCGGCATCGACGCGGATATTAGTTTTGACCGAGGGTATATTCCGCAACCGGATTATCGCTGATCCCGAACTCGCTGGCGTCTCGGCTGTGCTGTTCGACGAGGTCCACGAACGCAGCCTTGATAGCGATTTCGGGCTGGCATTGGCATTGGAAGCGCAGGCGGCGTTCCGGCCCGATCTGCGTTTGTTGGCAATGTCGGCGACGCTTGATGGCGCGCGCTTTTCGAAATTGATGGACGACGCACCGATTATCGAGAGCGATGGCAAGAGTTGGCCGCTGACGCTGTTTTATGTCGGACGAAAGGTAGAGCACACTATTGAGGCCGAGATTGCCCGTGTTGTGCGGCAGGCGTTGGCTGAACAGCAAGGGGATATTTTAGTGTTTCTTCCAGGCGTTCGGGAAATTGACCGCACGGCGGATGCGCTCGGAAAAGTTGGCGGCGACATCGTCGTTCACAAGCTACATGGCATGGTGGACCCTGCTGCACAGCGGCTCGCGGTAAAACCCGACAGCGAAGGCCGCCGCAAAATCATCCTAGCTACCAACATCGCCGAAACCAGCCTGACAATTGACGGTGTGCGTATTGTCATCGACAGCGGCCTCGCCCGCCGAGCGCGCTTCGATCAGGCGGCGGGGGTCACGCGGCTGGTAACCGAACGCTCTAGCCTGTCTGCGGCAACCCAGCGCGCCGGGCGTGCCGCACGGCAAGGGGCAGGCTTTGCCTATCGGCTATGGGAAGAGGCCGGGAATGGCGGTCTGCCGCCCTTTGATCCGCCCGAAATATTGGAAAGTGATCTTGCGCCGTTGTTGCTCGATTGTGCGCTTTGGGGGGAGAGCGATCCGGCAAAGCTGCGTTGGCTGGATGCGCCTGCTGCTCCGGCATTGAATGAGGCACGCAAGGCTTTGGCGGTGCTTGGCGCTGTTGATGATGTCGGGAATATCACGCAACATGGCAGGCGGTTGGCGAGGTTGCCACTTCCGCCAAATCTGGCGCATATGGTGATTGTTGCCGCAGCGAGCGGTCAAGCCACCGACGCCGCGACGCTGGCGCTGCTGCTGCAAGAACGCGGCCTTGGCGGGCAGGGCGAAGATATCGAAGCGCGCTACGAACGCTTTGCCCGCGAACGCGGTGGGAGGGCAGATGCAGCCAAGGCTTTGGCACGGCGCATTGGAAAGATGGCGGGTGACAGCGGCAATAGCCCTTCCTTATCAGTTGGTGAAATGGTCGCCGCAGCTTACCCCGACAGAGTCGCCAAACGCCGCGATGCCAAGGGTGAGAACTGGTTGAGCGCTATGGGCCGCGGGCTTCGGCTTGATGCCGCTTCACCGCTTGCAAGTGCCGAGTGGTTGGCGGTGGCCGATGTTCAAGGAGCCGCATCCGGGGCACGAATATTGTCGGCCGCCGCGCTAACTGAGGCACAGGTTTTGGCGCGCTTTGCCGACCAGATCGAGGCGGTAACCGACGTCCGCTATGACAAAGCCGCTGACCGTGTCGAAGCAAGGCTGCGGCGACGGCTGGGTGCGATTGTTTTGGTTGAAGGGCAGGTGGTGCCGGACGCCGATGCCGCAGCGCAGGCGTTGTTGGAGGTGGTTCTGGACGGCGGGTTCGAGTTGCTCCCTTGGTCTGATGCCGCCGCCGCCTTGCGCCAACGAGCGGTATTTGCGGGTGTCGAAAGCGTTTCGGACCAAGCCCTGCTTAGTTCTACGAATGAATGGCTATTACCGGTTCTTGCTGGCCAAAACCGATTGCGAGATATACCAAAGTCGGCACTCTCAAACGCGCTCGATAACATTCTCGGCTGGGATTATAAGCAGCAGATCGACCGCATTGCACCGTCCAGCTTTACCAGCCCCGCCGGCACAATCCATGCGATAGACTATGCTGCCGAAGCCGGACCAACGGTCGAACTGCGGGTGCAGGCGCTGTTCGGCCTCGACACCCATCCGGTCGTAGGCATCAACCGCATCCCGCTGGTGCTTAGCCTGACTTCACCTGCCGGGCGCCCGATCCAGACCACCCGCAATCTGCCCGAATTCTGGCGCGGCAGCTGGCACGATGTCGCCAAGGAAATGCGCGGGCGCTACCCCAAGCATAACTGGCCTGAGGCACCGTGGGAAAGCGTCGCCAGCCTGAAAACCAAGAAAGCCCAATCGCGTGATATGCTGCGCAGCACTTGACGAATCCTTGGCGTTTGGGGCAAAGGACCAATATGACAGCACGCATCTATCAACGCCCCAAAAATGCTATGCAATCGGGCAAAGCGCGCACCGATGAATGGGTATTGGAATTCGTGCCCGCAGAGGCTCGCAAGGCAGATCCGTTGATGGGCTGGTCGGGCTCTGGCGATACGCAAGTGCAGGTGCAGTTGAGCTTTCCGACCTCGGATGCCGCGAAAGCCTATGCCGCGAAGAAGAAGATCGCAGTCACGCTCATACCAACGCCACCAAAGACGTTGAAGTTGCAAACCTACGCCGACAATTTTCGTTAAAGCGGAAACTCCATGGCGACGTCGCAGCGGTCGTAGGTCTTGCCATATTGTTCCATAATTTCCGCGTTATGTCGGAAACCGGCTTTCTCATAGAGATGGATGGCGGCGGCGCAGATATGGTTTGTGAGCAGATAGAGGCTGGTCATGTCCATCGTCCGCGCGCGATCTATGCAGGCAGCCAACAAAAATTCGCCCGCCTTGAACCCGCGAGCGCTTTCCAGAACACCCATTTTGGTTAGCTCGTAAACACCTTCGCTGGTCTTCATCAGCGCAACCGCGCCTACGATGCCGAGATCGGCTGCCTCAACAAACAGGATGAGGCCATCGCGGTTGATAATCATCTCGCGCGGGTTTTCGAGCACCTTGCGGTCGGTCGCTTCCATGACAAACATCGCTTCGATCCACTCAGCATTGATGTCGTGGAACGCCTGCGCCAGATCGTCGCGGAATTCGACAATGCGCAGTTCGGGCTTCACGTCAGTCATGAAAGGCAATCATTCCAGGCAGCATAAGCAATTTGACATCAACGACGCAGCCCTCGGCGCGTTTGGCGGCAACGAACTGTGGCAGATGATGGAGCGCGACGCGGTGGACTATGATATTCTCGCCATCGACCCCGCCGCCTTCGCTGACTTTGGAGAGCCCGTGCGCTTGGACCAAAGTGAAGCTTTCACTCACCAAACCAGGCGACGAGTAAAACGCTCCCAAGTCTTCGAGCCAGTCAGCGCGATAGCCGGTTTCTTCTTCTAACTCGCGCGCGGCGGATTCAACCGAGTCTTCACCTACATCATGGTCGCCGATCAAACCGGCGGGTAATTCGATGCAGTTGCACCCAAGCGGAACGCGATATTGTTCAACCAACAACACATGCCCGTCCTCAACCGCCAAAATAACGGCTGCACGAATGCCTCTGCTGCGCGCAACATATTCCCATTTACCGCGGCGCTTTGCGGTGACGAAATTGCCCGCCCACATGATTTCTTCATCATCCATGCCGATAGTCCTGAGCTTGTCGAAGGATCAAAGTTCGATCAACCGGTCTGGAAGTTCATTCGGGTTTTCGCTGCCTTTAGGAAAATGCTCGGCCAAAACGACACCCATTTGCTGTACAGCCGCCGCCATACCCTCGCCGGGTTGTCCGGCCTTCACATGGTCGAGCAATGCGATCATCGCGTCCCCCCAAACGGCGGGATCGACTTTCCCGGTAATCGCCTCATCGGCAACTATTTCCGCGCGGTGTTCTTTCATCGAGAGATACAGCAACACGCCGGTGCGACCAAAAGTCTTTGATTCAGTGCCAACCTTGAACATGCTGATCGCGCGTTCGCGGACTCGCGCTAGCTTGATACGCTTGGGTGTGAGGGCCATCCGAAGCGGCAGCCATTTCATTATAAGCCAGACGCCAATCCATTTTAGAGCCATAACCACGAATATGAACGCCAGATACTCTCCGGCACTATATTCATGCTCCCACCCGCCCATGACCCAGTTCAGTTTGTCCAGATAGAAGGCTGGAAATACGGCAATGACTGCTAATGTCAGAAACGCCGCCAGAGTAGCCCAGGCGATGCTGATGTCGTGATAGTGATCGGATATGTCGGTCACGATGGTCACGATTTCGCCGCTGGTGTGATGTTCCGCAGCCGCAACGGCATCTGTCACCAGCCTGTGGTCGGCTTCGCTCACATGATTGACTTTGTGTAAGGCCATTTGTCCCGCTCCCTACCAGCCGCCCGATGCACCGCCGCCGCCGAAGCT
>JANMPK010000377.1:0-2780 GCA_031369825.1 Sphingomonadales bacterium | reverse complement strand
CCCGCCGTGGTGTGCATGATCCCCTTGGGCTTCGCCGTCGTGCCGCTGGTGTAGAGCAGGTAGAGGAGATCCTCGGCGTACCGCAGCCGCATCATGACCCAGTTTCACTACACGCCAGCCGATTTTGGCCGCGACCTGTCGGCGCATCTGGGCAGCGCGTTCAGCCTTGAACCGGTGCTGTGGCAATCGGCCTATATGCGCGCACATAACCGAGATGATGCGATCCCCAATCTGTATTTTGTTGGCGCAGGCACGCATCCGGGTGCTGGTATTCCGGGCGTGGTCGGGAGCGCGAAGGCGACAGCTGCGCTGATATTGGAGGATCTGGCTTGAAGCGCATTGCCGTCTATTGCGGGTCGGCGACGCCGGAAAATCCGGTCTATATTGAAGCGGCTCGCGCCGTCGGCCAGGCATTGGCGCAGCGCGGCATTGGCGTGGTTTATGGCGGCGGCAGGCTTGGACTGATGGGTGCGGTAGCTGACAGCGCCCTCGAAGCGGGCGGCGAGGTTATCGGCATCATCCCCGAGGCGCTGGTCGGTGCGGAAGTTGCACACAAGGGCTGCACCGAGCTGCATGTCGTTTCGGGCATGCACGAGCGCAAAGCCCGTTTTACCGACCTTTCTGACGGGTTCATCACCATCCCCGGAGGTGTCGGTACGATGGACGAATTGTGGGAAGCGATCAGCTGGTCGCAGCTTGGCTATCACAGCAAACCGGTGGGCATTCTCAATGTAGCAGGCTTTTACGACCAACTGATCGCCTTCAACCAGAACATGATCGATGTCGGTTTCATCCGCCCGCAACATGCCGGGATCATGATTGTCGATGACACGCTGGATAGCTTGCTCGACAAGATGGCGGGCTATGTGCCGCACAAAAACATCTTCCAGATGAAGGCAGATGATCTTTGAGGGTTACACTCTCCCGTCTTCACTTTGTCATTCCCGCGAAAGCGGGAATCCATGGTCTACCGTTGCAGCCAAAAGCGACATTGTGTTGCGCGGCGCCGTCAGGCCATGGATTCCCGCTTTCGCGGGAATGACAATAAGTTTTGACATGGCTGGACTAGACCGCGCCGCGCTGGTGGCTTTCGCGCAGGAGAGCATCGCACGCGGGTCCAAGTCGTTTCGCTTTGCCAGCCGCCTCTTCGACCGGATGACACGCGAACGCGTCTGGCTGCTCTACGCATGGTGCCGCAAATGCGATGATATGGCGGACGGGCAGGATCATGGCGGAGCAATGGAAACTGTTGAAGACCCGATGGCGCGGCTCGCTGTCATCCGCGAACTGACAGCCAAGGCACTGGACGGCGAACCAACGGGCGAACCCGCCTTCGATTGCCTTGGCGTGGTCGCGCGCGAATGTGGGCTGACCAAAAAAATGGCCGACGATGTTATCGAGGGCTTCGCACTCGATGCCGCCGACTGGCATCCGCGGCGCGAGAGCGATCTCTATCGCTATTGCTATCATGTGGCTGGCGCGGTGGGCGTAATGATGGCGGTGGTCATGGGCGTGCCGCCCGATGATGACGCAACGCTCGACCGCGCCTGTGACCTCGGACTCGCCTTCCAATTAGCGAACATAGCGCGCGACATATCGGAGGATGACGAGGCTGGGCGCTGCTATTTGCCCGACGACTGGCTTGCGACGCTCGACATTGGGCCGGGTGAACATATGCGCCCGCATAACCGCAAAAAACTGGCGCTAATGGGCCGTTGGCTGGCCGACGAGGCCGAGCAATATGAGGCTTCGGCGCGCGTTGGGGCTGCCGCTTTGCCACTTCGTGCACGCTGGGCGGTGCTTTCGGCAGCAGGGATTTACGGCGAGATTGCGCGGAAGGTGCGAAGCGCTGGTGAACATGCGTGGGACCAGCGGATTTATACGAGCCGACCGGAGAAGTTTCGCTGGGTCAGGAAAGCATTTGTCGATGCCGTCGCCAACAATCCACGCGACATGGACCGCGATGGTTTGTGGACTAGACCTTGTTAAGCAGCTGGGCGGCGCGTTCGGAAAGCCGCTCAACTGCCGCCCTGTGGATACCAGGCGCACAGCATATTAGCCCGAAATCCAACGGCTCGCGCTTGTTGTAAAGTATCGGTTTGCCCAAAGCATCGGTCACCACCGCGCCCGCCTCTTGCGCAACAAGATGCGCAGCCGCGATGTCCCATTCATTGCCCCAGCGCAACGTAGCGACAAGATCGGCACGGTCGCAGGCGACCATCGTCATCCGCATCGCAATGCTGTTGGGTTTGATCACCGTCACCAGATCGCGGTCAATCTTGGGAAGATCATCGGCGGGAACCCGGCTGCCGATGAATGCCTCACGCACGCTACCAAATAAGCGCTCGCCATTGCACGTCACGCCCTCACCGGCACCTGCCACCCACAGCTTGGCTTGCGCGGGTGCCGCCATCACGGCAAAGGCAGGCTTACCATCGGCCACCAGCGCCACCGAAACGCACCAGCCGCTACGTCCACGCACATAATCGCGCGTGCCGTCGATTGGATCGACCAGCCACAGCAATCGCGCATCCAAACGTGCAGAATCATCTACCGTTTCCTCGGACAACCACCCAGCCTCTGGCAATATCGCCATTAAACTCTGCTTCAAAAGCGCATCGACCTCCATGTCGATATCGCTGACAGGATTATTTTTGCTCTTTTCCCAGACCTTGGTGTCGGGAACCGCGCCATCGCGCCAGCTGGTGAAAGCGAGCGCCGCTGCCTCCTGCGTAGCGGCGATAACCGCATCCCTGTCCAGCGAGCGCTCAGGCACCCGC
>JANMPK010000346.1:0-6161 GCA_031369825.1 Sphingomonadales bacterium | reverse complement strand
TCATCGGGAAGACCACGACTTCGCGGATGTTGGGTTCGTCGGCCAGCAGCATGACGATGCGATCAACCCCCGGCGCCGAGCCACCATGCGGCGGCGCGCCGAATTTGAAGGCATTAATCATACCGGCAAAATTGGTGTCGACATCGTCCTGCGTGTAACCAGCAATTTCGAACGCCTTGTACATGATCTCGGGCTTGTGGTTCCGGATTGCGCCCGACGACAGTTCAACGCCGTTGCAGACAATATCATATTGATAGGCAAGAATGTCGAGCGGGTCCATATTCTCCAGCGCATCCAATTCGCCTTGCGGCATCGAGAACGGGTTGTGGCTGAAATCGACTTTCTTGTTGTCCTCGTCATATTCGAACATCGGGAAATCGACGATCCAGCAGAAGTTGAAGCTACCGGCCTCGATCAATTCCAGTTGTTCGCCTACACGGGTGCGCGCGGCTCCGGCCAGCTTGACCGCTTGGCCTTCCTTGCCCGCTGCAAAGAAACAGCCGTCATCGGGGCCAAGGCCCATCGCTTCATAAAGCGCAACCATAGCCTCTTCACCGTGGTTCTTGGCAATTGGTCCGCCAAACTCGCCAGACTTTCGGGTCACATAGCCTAGGCCCGCATGGCCTTCGCCGCGTGCCCATTCGTTCATGTCATCGAAGAATTTACGGCTTTTATCGGCAGTCTTTGGCGCGGGGATTGCGCGGACAACGCCGCCCTCGCCAACGATGCGTTCGAACAGGCCAAAGCCGGATTTTGCGAAATGCTTGCCGACATCGTGGATCAGAATCGGGTTGCGCAGATCGGGTTTGTCCGAGCCATATTTCAACATCGATTCGCGGTAAGGAATGCGCGGGAACGGCAGTGCCGAAACACTACGACCATTGGCGAACTCTTCGAACAGACCATGCAACACAGGCTCGATAGCGTTGAACACATCATCCTGTGTGACAAAGCTCATCTCGAAATCGAGTTGGTAAAATTCGCCGGGTGATCGGTCAGCACGTGCATCTTCATCGCGGAAGCATGGTGCGATCTGAAAATAGCGGTCAAAACCTGCCACCATCAGCAGCTGCTTGAACATCTGAGGTGCCTGCGGCAACGCGTAGAATTTGCCAGGATGAACGCGGCTGGGCACCAGATAATCACGCGCGCCTTCAGGGCTACTCGCGGTCAGAATCGGCGTTTGGAACTCGGTAAAGCCTTGGTCGATCATCCGGCGGCGGACACTGGAAATCACATTCGACCGTAGCACGATGTTGCTGTGCAGCCGTTCACGCCGTAAATCAAGATAGCGGTATTTCAGGCGCGTTTCTTCGGGATAATCCGCCTCGCCGAACACCGGCAAAGGCAGTTCCTGTGCCGATGATTGCACCGCAACTTCGCGCGCACGCACCTCTATTTCTCCGGTAGGCAGATTCGGGTTGATCGTAGCGGCATCGCGGGCAACGACATCGCCGGTAATCGTGACCACCGATTCAGCGCGAACACGATCAAGTATCTTGAAAGCCTCGCTATCAATATCCAGAACAATCTGCGTGAGGCCGTAATGATCGCGCAAATCAACGAAAAGCAGCCCGCCGTGATCGCGCTTGCGGTGGACCCAGCCCGAAAGGCGGATTTGTTCACCAACGTTGGAAGCGCGGAGTTCGGCGCAATTGTGGGTGCGATAGGCGTGCATTTGATGCTCAATTCAAAAAAGCTGTGGAAAGCGCGCCTAACAACCGTGCAGCGGCACTTTGTCAAGTTGAGAATAGGTGTTAGGGCAACCCTCAATGCAGATTCTTCCACTCATCACTGACAGCAAACGCTTGGCCGAATTGTGCGAGCGGTTGGCGAAGTCTCCCTTCGTCGCGGTTGATACCGAATTTATGCGGGAAAACACATTCTATCCCGACCTTTGCCTGATCCAGTTGGCCGATACCAACGAGGCTGCGGCGATTGACCCCAAGGCACCGGACCTCGACATGACGCCAATGCTCGATTTGCTATGCAATAATGAAGATGTCCTCAAAGTATTCCACGCCGGTGGGCAGGATATCGAGATTTTTTACCATCTCACTGGCAAAACACCGCACCCGATGTTTGACACCCAAATTGCCGCGATGGCGCTGGGCCAAGGCGAACAAATTGGGTATTCGAACCTCGTCGATTTGTGGATGGGCATTCTCCTCGATAAAGGCGCGCGGTTTACTGATTGGTCGCGGCGACCGCTCGATAAACGGCAGATTGATTACGCGATTGCCGACGTCACGCATCTGTCGGTGATTTTCCCGATGATGCTCGAAAAGCTAAAAACCACCGGTCGCGGCGCGTGGCTTGATCATGAAATGGAACGGATTTCGGACGTTGCAAATTACCGCAACGAGCCAGAAAATGCTTGGACTCGAGTCAAAATCCAATCACGCAAGCCCGAAGTTTTAGGCCGTCTAAAGGCGATGGCGTCGTGGCGCGAGCGTGAGGCACAGCGCAAGAATATCCCGCGCGGGCGGATTATGAAGGATGAAACGCTCGCCGATATTGCTGCGCATCCGCCAAAGTCGCAAGCTGACTTGCCAAAGGTGCGCGGGCTTTCCCCTGCGTGGCGCGACAATGAAATCGGCCAACGCTTGATGGCGGCTATCGAAGCGAGCGAGCCGATGACCCGTGAGGCCCTGCCCGACCGTGGCCGTTCGATGCCGGGTGCTGGCAAAGATGGCGGGCTGGTCGCCGACCTGCTCAAACTGCTTCTGAAAATCCGGTCGCGCGAGATTAATGTCGCGCCGCGTCTGTTGGTGCGCACCGAGGAGTTAGAACGGTTGGCGGCTGGTGAACGTGAAGGGCTGGAAATGCTCGCCGGCTGGCGGTTCGAACAATTCGGCCGCGATGCGCTCGATCTGGTTGATGGCCGGTTGGCATTCGCAGTCGTCAAGGGTAAGCTGAAGATGACCCGCAGCATCGAAGTCGACGAGGAGGAAGCGCCGTGAGGATATTGATCGCTGCTATATTTCTGACCGGTTGCGCCGCGCCCGAACGCGAGGCACCCTATACCACAGATAAGGTTCCAGCCGCAGAGGCAGGCGGATTCGAATGCGACGCTGCGCCGGCGCAATATGCGATTGGCAAGAAAACCAGCACCGCGCTCGCGCAAGAATTGATGGCAAAATCCGGTGCCAGTGTTCTACGCTGGATACCGCCGCGCACCGCTGTGACGATGGATTACAGTTCGGTACGGCTCAATATCAGCTATGACGACAATATGGTCATCGACCGCATCAGTTGCGGCTAAGCCGCTAATACGCGTTTCACCAAGGCCAAATTAACCGGTGCATTTTCCGCCAAGGCAAGCGCATTCGCGGCGCGGGCAAAGGCCTCGATTGCCGCATAGCTCCGTTCAATCCGCCGCTTGACATAGCTCAAAGCATCAACGCTGATCGCAGCACCACGGTCAGCGAGTTGTTTTTGCAGCAATTGTTCGATCAGTTCATCATCGGGCGGTGCGATTTCGAGCAAGGTTGCCGCAGCCAGCCGTGAACGCAAATCGGGTAGTGCGATGTTCCAATCCGCAGGCCGCCACCGCGAGACGAGTAAAAGCGGCGCTTCATTTTCCTGCGCGCGGTTCCACGCGTTAAACAAAGTTTCAGCAGCAACAGTCTCGGCATCGTCGATCACTGTGCCGCCCTGCCCGGCAAAATATCGCGCCATCAGGCTTTTGCCCGATCGCGCAGGTCCGGTTAGGATTGCACATCGTCCCGGCCAAGTCGCTGCGTTGCCTAACCCAGCAAAAATCGACGCATTTGCATTGGTGATGATCAAACTCGACGAAACGCCTGAACGTATTTCGTCGAGTGGCAAGGCTATCTGACGCATAGGCTCGACAGGGCTAACCGACAATTAGCGCTGCGGTTGAGCGGGTGGGACCAACGGCTCTTCGCTTGGTATATCGCCCTCTGGCACTATAGATTTTACCACTTCATCAAGCGAAGGTTGTGCGGGCTCTTCGCTCTCACCGGTTTCTTCCTCAACAGGTGTTTGTTCGATTTCGGATTCCAACTCTTCCTCGTCGATCACCTCTTGTTCGAGCACCAGCGACGCATCGGCACGCAAACGACCGCTGGACAGTGCCGACTGGAACAATTGGTCCATCTTGACTACCGCCTGATCCATCATCGCCGGAATGCCCTTACTGGTCGGCACCCGAAGCGTGAATGCACCAAGGAATTTGTTGTCGGGGCCGTAACGTGCAGAAAAATGCCCAATAACCGGACCGCCGGGCCATTGCCGTTCGATGCGTGCTATCGGAATGATGACATCAGCAGCACCGAATTGATCGAGAATAATCCGCCACCAGGTCCGGCTGCGACGATCAAGCTGGCCGGCATTTAACAGCAGCGATTCGCCGCCACTGCCGCTTGGCCGCACATAATCTATAGTGCTTTCAGCGGTACGGAATTTTGCCCAACTTGCCTGCCAAAATGTGCGCTTTTCGAAAACCGTTGGTGCGCCTGCGGAATAGGTCACGGGCAGTATCAGCAAAGGTGCCGAACGCCGTGTAATCCCTTTAACGCCGAGCAGTTGTCCGGCACGAGCGCGGTCGAACAATACTCCGAGTTTGGCGACATAGCGGCGCGGGCCGATCTGTTCTTCCTCAACGACAATCGCCGCGACAATGCCGTCGAGCGTCGAATCGGAAAGTGTCGCGCCCGCACTGCCGTGAGTTTTCGCCCAGAGCGCGCTCCAAGCGAGCCGCTGCGCCTCTTCCCATCCTTTTTGTCGCGCCTCGAAAGCGTCTTTACCGGTAACATTGACCGAAACATTGGTGACTTCAAAATCACCATTGCTGGCAATCGGGTTAATCCCGCGTTTCGGGCCCTCGATCTGCGCGATTACGATTCCGCCACTGACTAACGCCAATGGCAGGCCAATAGCCACAATCCGAAACCAATTTCCGCCCGATTTTATCATTGCTTTGCCTTTAGGCGACATAGACGTGGAATTCCAACCCTGTTCTCGCTAACGGCGGTAAATGGACGCAAAACTTGAACCAGACGAACCCTATACCTACGCCAAAGCAGGCGTTTCAATCGACGCTGGCAACGCACTGGTGCGCGCGATTGCGCCGCTGGCGAAGGCTACGCGGCGTGCGGGTGCGGATGCTGACCTTGGCGGATTTGGCGGGTTTTTCGATCTGAAGGCGGCGGGGTTCAACGACCCACTGCTGGTCGCGGCCAATGACGGTGTTGGCACCAAGCTGAAACTTGCCATCGAATCGGGGCGGCACGAGGGCGTCGGTATAGATCTGGTCGCAATGTGCGTGAATGATTTGATCGTGCAGGGTGCCGAGCCTCTTTTCTTCCTCGATTATTATGCCAGCGGCAAACTTGACCTTGATGTCGCAACAGCCGTCGTCGCTAGCATCGCCGAGGGTTGCAAGCTTGCAGGTTGCGCGCTGATCGGCGGCGAGACGGCGGAAATGCCGGGCATGTATTCGGACGGTGATTATGACCTTGCCGGTTTCTGCGTCGGCGCTGTCGAGCGGGACCAAGTTTTGACGGCGGACAAGATTGCCGAGGGCGATGTGCTGTTGGGGCTTGCTTCATCGGGCATCCACTCGAATGGGTTTTCGCTAGTGCGGAGATTGGCGGCGGACAAGGGCTGGAAACTCGACCGCCCTGCGTTGTTCGATCAAGACGTCATCTTGATCGACGCGCTGATGGCGCCGACCCGGATTTACGTGAAATCATTGCTGCCCTTGGTCCGCACCGGCAGTATTCACGCGATGGCGCATATCACCGGCGGCGGCTTGCTTGAAAATATCCCGCGCGTGCTGCCAACCGGGCTGCATGCCTACGTCGATGCCGACGCGTGGGAGCAGCCGCGTTTGATGGCGTTCCTTCAAGCGCAGGGCAATATCGAGCCCGAAGAAATGGCTCGGACGTTTAACTGCGGTATCGGCATGGTGATTGCGGTTGCCGAACGTGATGTAGCTATTGTGACGGCGGCGTTGGAAGCCGCTGGCGAAACTGTATACCGCATCGGGAACATTGCGGCTGGCGAGAAAGGCTGCACCGTTTCGGGCAGCGCAGAGACTTGGAGTGCGCAGCGTGATTGGAGCGCCACCCATGTGGGGTAACCCCCCCTCTCCGTTCGTGTCGAGCGTAGACGAGACACCCATCGGTAATGCA
>JANMPK010000310.1:0-4265 GCA_031369825.1 Sphingomonadales bacterium | reverse complement strand
TGGTCTTTGCCGCCTTTGGCTTGAACAGGAATGATAAAATGGCATCCATGTTTGTCGATACCAACGTAGAGCTCGTCGATTTCAATCTGCCCGATACCCTTAACGGTTGTCCTCAAATGGTTTTGAAGACTGTAGGTTGTTAAACCCAAAAACGTATCAACAAGGCGGTTGTAACGGACGATTGCCAATAGAGCTTGCTCGTCGTCAAGTGCGTAGGCCCGGATGACCTCGGGCGTTGCGTCCGGAATTTCAATTTGGACCAGATCGTCCCTTGGCAGAATTCTTGTCGCCGTAACCAAACGGAACCGATATTGCGCCCTACCAGCACCTTCAATTATCCATTCCTGCCCTTCAGGTTGGGTCGCAAGAATTCTATCAGGCAATGCAGAACGGTATCTTACGCTGTAAACCACATCGCCCAGATTTCGAGGAAGTATGATATCTAATTGCTGTGCCTTCGTCTCAATATCCGGCCTTGCGAATTCAAACTGCGTTACTCCATTAGTAAAATGATCGAAAAATATACTTTCGATCAACGTCTGATAGCGATTTGATTTCGGCACTTTAGCCATTTGCCACCTTCAACAACGAAAGTCTCTCGGTTTCAATGTCTTGCTGCTTACGTTTCTTGGCACCGCTTTTGCGATCTCTTTTGGTAACTGGCGCGTCGATGCCAAAATAGTGGGCTGCCTTTGTCACGGTGAACCCCAGTAAATCAGTCGAACCCAAGTCGATAGATTCAAATGGTCGATTCGGCTCAATCCCCAGAGCTTTCATAACTTGTGATGCTACCGCCCGCGCCAAAGGCGGCGGCACCGAGTTCCCTATCTGCCGGGCACCATGCCATTTTGTCTCGTTGAACCGGAACCAGTCGGGATAACCATGCAAGCGCGCCATCTCACGCACGGTCACACACCGGTCCAATTTATAATGAATTGGACGCGGGCTGGTGAATGCGCCTCTCGCGCCATCGGTCCCTGCACGAAGGGTATTACTTATACCGCTGGCGGACAACTTGTAGAAGCGGGAGACAGGCTCGGTTTCGCCTTCGCCTGTTTCCGAAAAGCGACGTTTTGAAATGTCGCTATGAATCGTCCGCGCACTCGATGTGAGCAGCGAGGGATTCCAATCACGGACATATCCAAAATGCCAAGCATCATTGGTTAAACATTTCATTTCACTAGCGAAAATGCTTGGCTTCCCCCATTTTCCTGTCTTGACGTTGTCCGTCTTGGTCAGTTCTTCAAATGTGTCGGCATCGGGTAGATCGCCTATGGCATCAAACGTAGTTGGTCCGATGGGTAGCTCGCTACCCGACTTGTTTGTCTTGCCAGCCGGTCGGGTAACAGACGCAGGATAGTCTGGCAGTTGGGATTGCAGCTTCGCGCCAAATAATATCAGTCGCTCACGATTCTGAGGCGTCCCAAAATATGCTGCATTTAGCACCTTCCAAGGCAAGCGAACTTCATAACCCATTTCGTTTGCGGTCGAGACGATTTCTTCCAAAAACTTCTTATGCTGACCAAGAGTAAGCCCTTTGACGTTTTCGAACACGAAGCACCTCGCATCAAGCTCTTTCACGATCCGCAAAAAATCTCTGACAAGCGAATTTCTTGGGTCATCAATTGCGCGCTGGCCGATCATCGAGAAGCCCTGACACGGTGCACCGCCGAAAACCACATCAACAGGTCTTTGCCCGATACCCGCAGCGAGGCGTATTTCCCCGCCTTTTAAACCGACAACCGAGCGAGGCATTATTGCGGTATTGGGGAAATTATATTTATGTACAGCGCAGTGCACAGGATCGATTTCAACAGCTGCAACAACGTCAAATCCGGCCTGTTCAAAGCCCAAGCTCATGCCGCCAGCACCAGCGAATAGATCGATTCCTATTGGTCGCATGTTGGCCCTCCGATTCTCCATATGTTCTATATTTGTTTAGCATCGTTTGGCAACTGTGTCGATCGGATTTTTGTGGACAGGGTTATGGTGGTAGGCTGCGAGGCTTTCCTCACCCCTCCCTTAAAACCCGCGTCACTTCCTCCAGCGTTCCGCGCACGCGCAACAACTGGTCTTTGCCGAAGACGATCAGGCATTCATTGTCCGAATTGTCGGCCATGCGCACGAACTGGACGATCTCCGGGTTGACGGAGATTTTCTGGCCCCTTGTGTCGGTCATGCTGACGAAGGGTATCATGGGGTTTCCTTTTTGTTTTGGGGTGGGGTGCTTTGGCATGGTTGCGGGTGAGTTGGAAGGGGCTGGAAGAAGCTCCCTCTCCCGTTGGGAGTTTGAGTTTTTCGGGTTTGGAATGCCCCCGGCATTCCAAAGAATGTGCTGGGAGCACATTCGACCCGAAAACCCAAACTGATACGCAGCCTTAGCCGAAGGCTTAGGCGAAGTTGGTGAGGGGTTGTGGGCTATCGACAGGGCAGAACCCCTCACCCAGCTACGACTAGGCGACAAGTCGCCAAGTCTGCGCAACCCTCTCCCAACGGGAGAGGGGAGAGAGGACATTATGGAGAAAACACTTTCCTACAATATTCCATATCGGTTAAAAGTGATTCGTTTCTGAACCAAGGAAGGAATCACCTTATGCCTGCTCCCAAAATTCCACCCCGTTTTTCGCCCCGTCTGGCCGAACTCTACCAAAGCCTATACGCAATTGCAGACAGCGAGCGGATGACAGCGCTGGTCGATTATATCGAGGATTTGCGCAAGGAATTTGATGCGGTCTCGGCCGAACTGAAAGAGCTTGGCTTTTGCACGCCCTGTTACCTGACCGAACTCGACGACGGCGATGATCATGACTGTGTCGGGGAGGTTTGATCATGGTGCGCCGACGCAAAAATATCAAGAAAATCTCGGACTTCGCTGCCAATCCGCCACAGCATATTCCAACGGAGTCAAAAATCGATCACGCCAAAATGCTGCCTGGGTTCCGTCCGCTCAAAACCGGCTGGACTCCCGAACGTTTGCAGCGTTTTTTCGATGTGCTCACGCACACCGGTTGCGTCTTGGATGCCTGTCACGTGGCCGGTATTTCGGACGCCAGCGCCTACAAAATGAAGACCCGCTTCCCGCTGTTTGCCGCAGCGTGGGAAAATGCGCTGAACCGCGGAAATCGAGGGCTGATCGCAATTGCCTATCAGCGCGCGACCCAAGGGCGCGAGACGGTAATCATCCGCAAGGGCGAGGAATATGAACGGCGCATCCAGCCGTCCGATGCGATGCTCGGCCTCCTGATCAAGCGCGGTGACGCTCTTGGTGGAATGGGGCAGGGCGCCGGTGGTGGCGGCACTGTGTCAGATGACGTGCTGACCTTTGACGAATGGCGGCGGCATATGCGGTTTGACGAACGTGGCCGCAAAATCGTGACCGAGGACCCGGCGGTGAGTGCGGGCGAATTTCTGGCCAAGATGAAGCAGATCCGTGCGCGGTTGGAGGCCTATGCCGATGCGGAAGGGGAGTGTCCGACGTGCCAGCAAAAACTGCCGCCGGGCTGGCCGAACCAGTCGATGGCCGGGTTGGTCGCCGAGGGGCTGGTTGACCCCGATGAGCTGTGGGATTGAGCGTGCGACATTCGCCTTGCATGGGCGCGGATTTGCGATAACGCCGGGCTTGTCATGTCCCGCCTCATCCTGTTCAACAAGCCTTATGGTGTGCTGCCGCAGTTTACCGACGCGGGCGTGGCTGGGGGCGAGGGGGGTTCGCCGCGCCCTACATTGTCGGACTATGTGGGCGTCCCGGGGGTATATCCGGCGGGGCGGCTCGATATGGATAGCGAGGGACTGATGCTGCTGACCGATGACGGCCGGTTGCAGGCGAGGATATCCGACCCGAAGTTCAAGATGGCGAAGACCTATCTGGTGCAGGTCGAGGGCGATGTGGCGGCGGACGCGCTGGCGTTGCTGCGGCGCGGGGTGCAGCTGAAGGACGGCATGACGTTGCCAGCCGAGGCCGAGCGCATTGAAGCACCGGATCTATGGCCGCGCGACCCGCCGATACGGGTGCGGCTGAGCGTGCCGGACTGCTGGGTGCAACTGACCATCCGCGAAGGCCGCAACCGGCAGGTGCGGCGGATGACGGCGGCGGTCGGGCATCCAACATTGCGGCTGGTGCGGTGGGCGATTGGGGATTGGACTGTGGAGCGATTGGCGCTGGGCGAGTGGCGGGAGATTGCGGTTTAGGCCAAAGGTCGCGGCACACGCTTACCCTTGGTGCGGCTGGTCAGGTGGAAGTTCTGGCACCGGTCGCAGCGATAGGG
>JANMPK010000296.1:0-4101 GCA_031369825.1 Sphingomonadales bacterium | reverse complement strand
CGGTTCGACAAGCTCGGCATCAACCATTATTTCTATATCGCCCAACGCCTGCGCTGCTTCCCAGACCAAAACTGGATCTGCACGGTGATATTCGTGCGCCACAATGTTTCTAAATGCTACCATGCGCTGCCAAGGCAGTTCGGGGTGACGCGATCTTAGGATGGCTGACAGCTTGTTGGCATTCTCGCCGATGATCAAAAGCCGGAATGCTGCCAGCGCCTGTTCGTCGCGGTCATTGAAAAACTTTTCGAAATCGGTCACAGCTATTCGACGCTGTAAATCGTCAATAGCTTCCGCGATCAAGCGCAGATACAGTTGGTCACGTTCGGTGTCACTCATCCGAACACCTTGATCTGTTCTGCCTCAACTCTGGCACGGATATAGGGGTGAATCGCACGGCGGGGTACAAAGTCTACTTTCGTTCCAAGTGCTTCGGATAGATCGCAAATAATCTGCGCTTGATCAAACAGACTGAATTTGGCGTCGGGTTCAAGGTCAAATGAAAGATCAATATCCGAGTCAGCCCCCGCTTCTCCTCGTGCAGCCGAACCAAAAAGATAAAGGGCGCAGACGCCTTTCGCGCGGAGGCCAGCTTCAAGCGATTTAAGCTGGGTGAGGGTTGGTGATGTAGCCATTTCCCTTTTTTACCCCAACAACCTCTCATTCACAACCTTGCCATCCTTGGTAAGCCGGATCGCCGCAGTTATCTCGTCGTCATCCGGCAAAACCGGTCGCGCTGTTTCCTTGTCCCAAAAGGCGGAGAGGAAGTTGAAAAGGTTGCGTGAAAACAGCGCGCTCGTGTCCGCCGCCAGATGCGCCGGGGTGTTGGAATAACCCATGATCTTGACGCCGTGTTTCTCGACGATCTGGTCGGGAACGCTTCCCTCGATATTGCCGCCTTGCGCGACGGCGAGGTCGAACAATACGCTGCCGGGTTTCATGCTGGCGATTTGCGCATCTGACACCAGACGCGGCGCGGCGCGGCCCGGGATCAAGGCCGTCGTAATCACAATGTCCTGCTTGGCGATATGCGCCGAGACCAGTTCGGCCTGTGCAGCCTTATACTCATCGGACATTTCGGTCGCATAACCGCCAGCGCCCTCACCTTCGATGCCAGCAACATTCTCGACGAAAATCGCATTTGCGCCCAGCGATTCAATCTGCTCCTTCGTGGCGGACCGCACATCGGTTGCCGAAACCTGCGCACCCAGACGTCGCGCGGTCGCAATGGCCTGAAGACCCGCAACGCCCACACCCATGATAAACACCCGTGCCGCAGAAACTGTACCTGCCGCCGTCATCATCATCGGAAACGCGCGGCCATAGGTGGCTGCTGCGTCAATCACCGCTTTGTAGCCGGACAGGTTGGACTGTGACGACAATATGTCCATTGATTGCGCACGCGTGATCCGCGGCATGAATTCCATCGCCAGCGCCTCGACGCCTGCCTTGGCATATTCGTCAATACGAGCCCGCCCGCCAAACGGGTCAAGCCCGGCCACGACCCAAGCGCCTTTTGCAACGCCAGCAAGCGCCTTCACATCCGGACCCTGCACACCCAATACTATGTCCGCGTCTTTGGCAGTGGCGGCACCAGTGCCAATGGTAGCACCCGCCGCTGCATAATCAGCATCGCTAATCGTCGCCGAAAGCCCTGCCCCCGCCTCAACCGCGACTTCTGCGCCAAGACCGATAAACTTCTTCACCGTTTCAGCCGACGCAGCAACGCGGCGTTCGCCAGTGGCGGTTTCTTTCAGAACTGCGATTTTCACCACGTCAGGCGGCGCGGCTGGCAATGATCAATACCACCAATGCTGTAGTCAAGACTGCTGCAAGGGTTCCCCATTTCAGCAATGACATAAAGCCGGTGTAGGTTTCTTTTGCCGAAGTTATATCCTGTTGCTCGCCCAATTTTGCCTCCATCTGCATATAAATGTCGTAATTCCCTTAACCGGTGAATTTCTATTGCTCAAGCCGTGCATCCAAAGAAAATTTTTCTGATGCTTAATCGGCTCTTTACCCCTTTGCGTTACCACAGTTTTCCTTGGCCTAGTCATATGGATAGTGAATGGAAGAACGCGAAACCCGATTGTTGATGCTAGTTGATGATGAGCCGGCGCAGTGCCGGTTGGTGTCGGCTATTGCGTCGCGCGCCGGTTGGCGGACTGTATTCGCCCGCGATGCCGAAACTGCGATCGCCATGCTCGGCACGCAGGACGGCATGATGCTCGACGCGATTTTGCTCGATCAGTGGGTGCCGGGTTCCGATTCGGCTTCGTTAATATTGGAACTAAAGGCGCGCCGCCCTGCCTTGCCGATATTGTTGATGACAGCCATCGGTTCCAACGAGAGCGCAATCGAGGCGATGCGCGCCGGGGCATCAGACTATATTATCAAGCCGGTGGCCGCAGAACGATTGATAGCTGCACTGACGATGGCAGCCGACAAAAGCAAGGACTTCGGCGAGCTGCACCCGATGACCGAGAAGATTACGCAGACGCTGGCGTTTGAGGAGATCATCGGTTCCGCCCCCGCATTCCGCAACGCGCTCGCCATTGCAGCGAAAGCCGCACGCAGCCGGGCACCAGTGTTTATTGAGGGCGAACCGGGTGTCGGCAAGGAAGTGGTGGCCGATGCCATCCACGCCGCTTCTCCGCGCAGCAAGCAGCCGTTCCTTAAAGTGAATTGCGGCGCGATTGCTCCCAATTTGCTCGACTCGGTCTTGTTCGGGCATGAGAAAGACGCTTTCGCAGGCGCGTTCGACCGTCGCGTCGGTATCTTGCAGCAAGCAGAAGGCGGCACCGTCTTCCTCGACGAGGTCGATCATCTACCACCAGAAACGCAGGTGCGTTTGGTGCGGTTGCTCACGCAAAATGAAATCCAGCCTATGGGCGCGGCGCATAGCTACCGCATTGACGTGCGGCTGTTGTCGGCGTGCAATTGCAAACTTGTTGAAAAGCTCGCCAGCGGTGACTTCCGCGAAGACCTCTATTACCGGCTAAACGTGGTGCAGCTCACCATCCCGCCTTTGCGCGAACGCACCAGCGACATTCCCGCCCTCGCCCGCCACTTCTTGGGCCGCATGGCGAACCAGCCAGGCCTGCGCAGCCTGGGCATCACCGACGAGGCGCTGACCATGTTGCGCGGCTATGTCTGGCCGGGTAATGTCCGACAGTTGCAGAGCGCGTTGTTCCGTGCCGCCGTATTATGCGACCGCGATGCGCTGACCCCTGACGAATTCCCGCAAATCGCCGCCTCAGTTGGCGTGCCGCTCAACGGCGGTTCGCTTGGCGCTGGCAGCAATGACGGCATCGGTGTGACGCTCTATGAAGATGACGGCAACATGCGGCCGCTCGAAGAAATCGAAGCCGACGTCATCCGCTTGGCCATCGGACATTACCGTGGCCGGATGACCGAAGTCGCACGGCGATTGGGGATTGGTCGCTCGACGCTCTACCGCAAACTCGCCGATCTCGGGATCAGCGACGTCGCTTAATTTTTGCCCATGATGGCCGTTGTGGCCCAATATCCCACCGCAGATGCCGACCCGGTCAAAAATGTACCCCAAATGATATCAAGCACCGTGACTTTTGCGCTCCACACCTTGAGTGTCGCGTGGTTGGTCAGGTCGTAAGTCATGTAGCAGAAAAATCCGAGCAACGCCCCCCAGAGCAAGGCCGTCTGCCACTTACCTGACTGTAATGCGGGGCCAACGGCGAAGATCATCATGCCGAGAATATAAAGCAGATAAAATATAATGGCCGGCCCCATACGAAACCCGCCCTTCATCATGACTTCGCCAATTTCTGGTTGATAGAGCCGCGTATACATTGTTCGAAGCCACACGCTGTCGATCAGGGCAAATGCCAATCCGGTTGAAATATAACCAACGATATATTTGGCCAACATGATGCGCTCCCCTATAGTTGAGGAGCGCATCATTGGTTAGGCAAAGGCTTCGGTCAATGCAGCGATTAGCCTGTAACGGTTTTATTAGCCGCCGAGCGGTATCCTGAGGCCAAGCGAAAACACCGATTGTTTCGAGCTGGCGTTCAAATCAGCGGGCAGTAAATCGAGGTTCAGGCGCGTTTTGCCGGCATC
>JANMPK010000265.1:0-5373 GCA_031369825.1 Sphingomonadales bacterium | reverse complement strand
CGGAGCGTCTTGGTCAAGTGCCGCGCGGCACGCATGATTGGGACCAGTTTTTGACGCCCGAGGAGTTGGGCGCATTGTTGGCTAATGCTAGGCTGAGCGTCACCGAAACAAAGGGCATAGCCTTTTCGCCGCTATCAGGCTTGCATCTGAGCGACAATATGACGCTGAATTATATATTTAGCGCGCGGTTCGCTTAAAGCTCAATCATACCCCGCATCGGCATATTGATCGTCGGCCAAGTCGCTGAACCGCGTGATTTTGGCTTCGAACTTCATCCGTACCTTGCCGGTCGATCCGTGCCGCTGCTTGGCGACGATCAGTTCCGAAATACCGTGGATCTGCTCCATCTTCTCGCGCCACGCGGTGTATGCGGTTTCGTTTGAAGGGTCGGGCTGTTTTGATGCTTCGTAATAATCTTCGCGGTACACGAACCACACCATATCGGCGTCCTGCTCGATTGAGCCGGATTCGCGCAGATCGGACAGTTGCGGGCGTTTATCCTCGCGCTGTTCAACCGCACGGCTCAGCTGCGACAGCGCTATCACCGGCAGGTTCAGTTCCTTGGCCAGGGTTTTCAGGCCCCGGCTAATCTCCGAAATTTCATTGACTCGGTTGTCGTTCGCGCGGCTCGATCCTTGCAGCAGCTGCAAATAATCGACCACGATCAGGCCAATGCCGTGCCGCCGCTGCAACCGACGCGCGCGGGTGCGCAGCGCCGCAATGGTCAGCGCTGGTGTATCGTCAATATAGAGCGGTAATTCCTGCAATTCACGGCTGGCACGCGACAGCTCGCGAAAGTCATCGCGGCTGATCTTACCCATACGGAGCAATTCTGAGCTAATGCCCGATTGCTCGGCCAAGATACGCGTCGCGAGCTGGTCGGCAGACATTTCGAGGCTGAAGAAAGCAACCCGCGCACCGGCACCTTTGGCCTCCTCAATCCCGTCTTCACGGTCACGTATCCACCGCCGTGCAGCATTAAATGCAATGTTCGTCGCAAGCGAAGTTTTGCCCATGCCCGGACGGCCAGCCAAAATCACAAGGTCGCTATTATGCAGGCCACCGCATTTTGAGTTGATGCTATCAAGCCCTGTCGTGACCCCCGACAAATGCCCACCCGATTGCAAAGCCTTCTCGACATTCTTGATCGCTTCGGTTGATGCCTGCAAAAAGCTCTTCATCGAGCCGGTTTCGCCTTCGCCTTCTGCAACCTTATACAGCGCGCTTTCGGCGGCTTCGATCTGGCCCTTCGGATCAACGCTTTCGCTGGTGTCGAGCGCGTTATCAACGAGCGTCCGGCCAACAGTTACCAACTCGCGTAGCAAGGCGAGGTCATAAATCTGCTGCGCGAAGTCGCGCGCACCCATCAGGCCTGCGCCGTCGGCAGTCAGCTTCACCAGATAACCTGGCCCGCCAAGTTCCCTCATCGATTCATCGGCTTCAAAAAACGGTTTGAGCGTCACCGGCGTCACCAGCATATTGCGGTCGATCAGACGTAAAATTTGCTCATAGACACGGCCATGCAGCGGTTCAAAAAAATGGTCGGGCTGCAACTTGATCGAGACATCCTCGATAATCCGGTTGTCGATCAAAATAGCACCCAAAAAAGCCGCTTCTGCTTCGATATTGCGTGGCAAGCGTTGGGGTTCTGCTTCGTTGGCAGCTGCTAATCTGATTGGTTCGGCCATGGCTCCCTATCCTTTAGCATGAAGCCCGACGCAAGGGTCGCAAAAAATAGAATCGGGGACAGGACTGTGGACAAAAAGATGCAGGAGGCTTGCTCCAAAAATATCTCCAGCTAACACAAGATCATGAGCGACCAGCGCATCATCAAAGTCGAACTCGACGAAGCAACGATCTTGCGGCGCAACGCAGATATCGAGCAGGAACGACGCGTGGCGATTTTTGATTTGATCGAGGACAATGTTTTCAAGCCGTTGCGCGATTTTGGCGATGGTTATGCAGGGCCTTATCATTTGAAGATCAGCGTTGAGGAAGGCAGGTTGATCCTCGATATCCGTCGCAGTGACGACAGCGCGTTCGAAACGTTGATCTTAGGTCTTGGCCGGTTCCGGCGGATCGTGAAGGATTATTTCGCAATCTGCGACAGTTACTATCAAGCCATCCGCAAAGCGAGCGCCGCCGAGATCGAAACGATAGATATGGCACGGCGCGGCGTGCATAACGAAGCGGCGGAACTGCTGATGGAGCGACTGGACGGCAAAGTCGAAACCGATTTTGCGACGGCTCGCCGACTGTTCACGCTGATTTGCGTGTTGCATATCAAGGCGTAAAGAAGCGCAGGGCAATTTTCTGATTCGGGAGCATTTGGGTCGCATGGCTGTGGGTAAAAGCCGATATTTTCGCGTGGGCGCGATTGCGCTTGCGGCCATCCTCGGAATCTATGCGATCTGGAGTTATGCAACCGGCTGGGCACCGTCACGCGACGAATATAGCGTGCAAGGGGTGGTCGTAAGCGAAGCCAATGACAAGCCGGAATGGTCCGAACTGGGCGCAACGGGCGTCGATTTCGCCTATATCACCGCAAGCGAAGGCGCGCGTGGCCGCGACAGCCAGTTTGCGGCCAATCTGGAAGGCGTCCAGCAAGCAGGCATCCGTTACGGCGCGCTCCACCATTTCGACATTTGCCGCCTCGCATCCGATCAAGCGACGTTGTTCATCACCACCGTCCCGCGCAGCGAACAGGCATTGCCGCCCGCCGTCCAACTCGATTTTTCCGAAACCTGCAAAGGCCGCCCCAACCGCGCGCTAATATTGTCCGAACTTGCGACCTTCCTGAACCAGATCGAGGCGCATAGCGGTACTCCTGCTATCCTTCTACTGAACAAGGACTTTGAAGAGGAATATAATGTGAGTAGCGCAATCGACCGCACCGTGTGGCTGGAGGGCAACTGGTTCTTACCCGATTATTCGGCGCGGCCTTGGGTGATGTGGACAGCGAACAAAGCGCGCCGCGTTGCTGGTATCGACGGGCCTGTACGCTGGGCTGTTGTGCGCAAATGAGCAGCGATGTGAAAGTACTGGTGCAGGCAGCGATTAAGGCGGCAGGCAATGCCTATGCGCCTTATTCAAACTTCCATGTGGGAGCCGCTTTGCTGCTTGATAACGGCAGGGTTGTGACGGGCGCGAACTTCGAAAATGCCAGTTACGGTATGACGCTTTGCGCCGAAACCGTGGCCATTGCCAAAGCCAATAGCGACGGGCAGCTCAGGCAGATCGTTGCCATCGCGGTCGCTGGCGGCCCTGCGGGTAAGGTTGCCGCTGGTAGCGAAGCCATCACCCCATGCGGCCGCTGTCGCCAGATCATCAAGGAAGTTGCCGACCTTACCGAACGCGACTTGCCGGTCCATTGCGCAAAATCGGGGGGATATGACACGTATTTGTTATCAGACCTGTTGCCGCACGGTTTCGGCCCCGCTAGCCTCATATAAATTTTAGAAAGCCGATTATGTCCATTCTCTCAGACATCTGGATTCGTGAGCAAGCCAAAACCACGGGTATGATCGAGCCCTTTGTCGAGGCGCAGCGCCGTGATGGATGTATCAGTTACGGCTTGTCATCTTACGGCTACGATGCGCGTGTCGCTGACGAATTCAAGATTTTCACCAACGTCAATTCCAGTGTCGTCGATCCCAAGGATTTTGATCCTGACAGCTTTGTCGATCGCAAGACCGACGTCTGCATCATCCCGCCCAACAGCTTTGCACTTGCCCGCACTGTCGAATATTTCCGCGTTCCGCGCGATGTGCTCGTGATCTGCCTCGGCAAGTCGACCTATGCGCGCTGCGGCATTATCGTGAACGTGACACCGCTTGAACCGGGCTGGGAGGGCCATGTAACGCTAGAATTCAGTAACACGACACCGCTTCCGGCAAAAATCTACGCCAATGAGGGCGCGTGCCAGTTTCTGTTTCTCAAAGGCAACGAACCGTGCGAGACTAGCTATGCTGACCGTGCAGGTAAATATATGGGTCAACGCGGAGTAACTCTGCCGAAGCTTTAAAAAATAACAGCGAGAGGATACCGAACCCATGTTTTCAGGATTATTTGCGGTCATAGGCCGCATCATGCTGGCGCTAATTTTTATCGTGTCAGGTGCTATGAAGTTAGGCGACATTAGCGGCACAGGTGCCTATATGGCGAGCGCGGGCCTGCCCTCCAGCCTTGCCCTCCCTGCGGCATTATTTGAATTTGTAGGCGGCATAATGATCGCGCTTGGCATATTCACCCGGCTGACTGCTTTCGCTTTTGCCGGTTTCTGCTTGCTTACCGCGTTGCTATTTCACCGCGAAACCGCTGACGCGATGCAAGCGACCGCAGCGCTCAAAAACATAGCAATCGCCGGCGGCTTCCTTTGCCTGGTCGCATATGACCAAAAAAGCTGGAGCTTTGATTCTTATCGCCGGCGCCGCAAACAAGAAGAGGTTGCGCGGGCAGCAGCGACCAGCGATCATCCGGGGACAGGAGCAGGATAAGTTTTATGACAAACATACACGAATTCGACATCATCGTTTATGGTGCAACCGGCTATACTGGCCGTCTGGTTGCCGAATATATGGCGACACGGCCTGGTGCCCCTAAATGGGCGATGGCTGGACGTAGTCTGTCAAAACTCGAAGAAGTGCGCGACGAAATTGGCGCACCTGCGGACACGCCGCTGGTGGTGGCTGATGCGTCCAATCCCGCATCGCTTGACGCAATGGCGAAACGGGCGAAGGTTATCCTGACTACCGTTGGACCCTACCAGCTTTACGGCAACGAACTGGTCGCGGCCTGCGTCGCCAACGGCACCGACTATACTGATCTGTCGGGCGAACCGGTCTGGATGCGCCACAAGATTGATGAGCATGCAGAGGCTGCCAAAGCATCTGGCGCACGAATTTGCTTTTCGGCGGGCTTTGATTCAATCCCGTTCGACCTTGGTGTGCTTATGCTGCAAAAGCATTGCATCGAAAAATTCGGCGGGCCTGCTCCGCGCGTCAAAGGCCGCGTCCGTGCGATGAAGGGCACGTTTTCCGGCGGTACCGCAGCCAGTCTGAAAGCCACGATGGCCGCCGCCGCACAAGACAAAAGCGTCATCGCGCATCTCGTCAACCCGTTCTGCCTCGTGCCAGGATTTGAAGGCCCCGTGCAACCGCGTGGAGATAAGCCGTTATATGACGAAAGTCTTGGTAGCTGGGCCACAAGTTTCGTCATGGCACCGATCAACACCAAAAATGTCCACCGCACCAACGCACTCCTGGGCCATATGTTCGGCACCGATTTTGTCTATGACGAGATGATGCTTACCGGTCCCGGTGACCAGGGCGAGGCGATTGCCAAGCATGTTGCATCGAATCCCAGCATGGGTGG
>JANMPK010000246.1:0-2232 GCA_031369825.1 Sphingomonadales bacterium | reverse complement strand
GTGATAATTGTTGCCGGGCAAGACATAAGGCCCAACCTCGGGTGGATCGCCGATCAGCAAAAAGCCTTTGTTGTCACAATGCGCGGGAACTGCACCTACTACCAATTCTCCGGTCTTCATGTCGGCATCGGGTTTCAGTGTTCCTAAATTAGCCTCCATCGCTGCATCGGGCGCTGCCCCACCGGTGAGCGGGTTGGTGCAGAGCAACGTCGTGTCCTTACGCGGGCTGCCGTTAAAGCCGGTCGTCGCATCAATCGCCTTGATAATCCGACCATATTCAGCAGGTTCAGCAAAGCTTTGCCATGCCATGACGCACCCCGTCATGTCTGGCGTGGTGCAGGCGGGAAGCCCCATTTCAGGAAGATCAGTATCTATGGAAACCGGCCAGCCGACCACATAGGCAGCAATAATACGCTTGGCGATTTTCTTGCCAGCCACACGGTCCTTCAGCAAATGCGTCAGGTGCAGAGCACCTTGGCTATGGCCGGCCAATATGATCGGGCGGTCTTTCTGCACCTTGGCAACAAATTCGTCGAAGGCGAGAAGCACGTCCTCATAGGCCGCATCAAGAGCTTGTTGCCCCTCGGGCTTGATCGTCAGGAACGAACCGATTGCCGCCTGCCGGTATCGCGGTGCCCACATCTCACCTGCATTGGCAAAGGGTGAGGCAAGGCCGCGCAGGAATAGGCGCGCGCGGTCTTGTGATTCTTTGTCGTCAATCGGCGCGTTCCAATGATCTTTGCCGATATAGGATGTCGGGTGAACGAAGAAGATTGCGGCGGAACCGGGCACGTCCGCCTTCGCCGCACCGGTTGGTTGCCATGCGGCTGGATTACTGGCCTTGCCGGGACGTGCGAACCACATATTGTTGCTGGCGTAGATGTTCTTTTCAAACGCCGCCTGCTTCTCGAACTTTTTGGTCGGTACGAACGCGATTTCGGTCAGTTCAGTTTCGTAAATCTTCATGACAAAGCCACCGGCGATGACCAGCACGATGAGCGCAGCGAAAACATAGAGAAATTTGCGAACCACTTTTGATACCTCGAATTTTCTGCGCAATTAGCGGATTTGGAAAAAATAGCACCGGATTTTTGAATGCAGGCTGACAAGTTCGGCTTTTCCCGTTGAAGCGAGGCAGGTGCAGTGCTAGCTGCCACCGGATCGCTCGTCGATCCGGACTACAAGGAAGACTATGTCTGTTGATAAAGAAACGGTGAACAAAATCGCGCGGTTGTCCCGCATAGCGATTAGCGACGCAGAGGCCGACAAGATGGTCGGTGAGCTGAATGGCATTTTGGCTTGGGTCGAGCAGTTGGGCGAGGTCGATGTGACCGGCGTCGAGCCGATGACCGCCGTTATACCGAACAAGTTGCGCCTACGTGACGATGTTGTGACCGATGGTGACGTGCGCGACAAGGTGCTGGCCAACGCGCCGGCGAAGGAAGGCAGCTTCTTTGGCGTGCCCAAGGTGATCGAATGATGCTTGGTAAATTCACCCTTTCCGTTCGTGCTGAGCTTGTCGAAGCACGTTCGTGCACAACCTCCTGTCCTTCGACAGGCTCAGGACGAACGGGGGTAATGCTGTGAGCGAATTGACCAAATTAGGCGTAGCCGCCATTCGTGATGGGGTCGCCTCCGGCGATTTTACCGCCGTTGAAGTCGCCACTGCTTTCAACGCGAATGTCGCCAAGGCGAAGGTGCTCAACGCTTTCATCGTTGAAACGCCGGAGAAGGCAGTAGAAGCCGCACAGGCTGTCGATGCCGACCGCGCTGCTGGTAAGCCGCTGGGCAAGATGGCGGGCGTGCCGATTGGCATGAAAGACCTGTTCTGCACCGAAGGCGTGCAGACCACCGCGGCCAGCCATATTCTCGAAGGTTTCGTCCCGACCTATGAGTCTACCGTTTCGGCGAACCTTTGGAAAGCCGGGGCAGGGATGCTCGGCAAGCTCAATATGGACCAGTTCGCGATGGGCTCGTCGAACGAGACGAGCTATTTCGGCAATGTGATTTCGCCGTGGCGGCGTAATGATGGCGGCAATGTCGCGTTGGCACCAGGCGGTTCGTCGGGTGGTTCTTCGTCGGCGATTGCTGCGCGGCTCTGCCCTGCGGCGACCGGCACCGATACCGGCGGCTCGATCCGCCAGCCTGCGGCATTTGCCGGGATCGTCGGGATCAAGCCGACCTATGGGCGGGTGAGCCGCTGGGGCATCGTGGCCTTTGCTTCCAGCCTTG
>JANMPK010000229.1:0-2456 GCA_031369825.1 Sphingomonadales bacterium | reverse complement strand
GTTCAGGGTGACAGGCGAGTATGAATTCACCCCCGCTTGTCCTTCGCCACAGCATCCAGCAGCCCATTCACGAACTTCGCGTCCTTCGCGTCAAAAAACGCGTGGGCGACGTCCATATATTCGTTGATGACGGTCCCGGTCGGTACATCGGGCCGGGCGATTATTTCGTAAGTTCCGGCGCGCAGGATTTGCAGCATCGTCTTGTCGAGCCGACCGATTTTCCATTGCTCGCCCAGATTGGCTTCGATCAGCGCGTCAATGTCGGCGCGTCTGCCATCGGTGCCGACCACTAGATCATCGAAAAAGTCGATATCGGCGTCGATCAACTGCGCGTCTTCGATGTCCTTGCCCAGACGGTGTTCGTGAAATTGCCCGAGCAGACGCGCCAAGCCGATTTCTTCCATGTCCATCTGGTACAGCGCCTGCACCGCGGCCAGCCGCGCGGCGGAGCGGGCTTTGGAAGTCTTGCTCATAATCTTTTCCTTACGCTCAGCGCGTGCGCTGGCAATCCCTCGGCATCGGCAAGTGTGGCCGCCGCCGGGCCAATCACCTCAACCGCCGCCTTGTCGAGCGCGATAAAACTTGTCCGCTTCATAAAATCGAGAACCGACAACCCCGACGCAAAGCGCGCGCGCCTGCCGGTCGGCAACACATGGTTGGGGCCAGCGACATAATCGCCAATCGCTTCAGGCGTCATCCGGCCCAGGAACACCGAACCAGCGTGGCGGATCATAGCGAACAAGGCTTCAGCGCGGTCTTCATCGACCGCCAGTTCAACATGTTCACCCGCCAAGCGGTTGACCAATGGCATGGCCTCTTCGAGCGTTTTCACAACAACGATCGCGCCGTTATCGGCCCAACTCGCGCCCGCAACCACAGCCGTGGCCAGTTGCGTCAGCTGCTTTTCAACTGCCGCAGCAACCTTGTCGGCAAAAGCTGCGTTGTCGGTGAATAATATCGACTGGCTGGTCGGATCATGCTCGGCCTGGCTGAGCAAATCGGCGGCGATCCAGTCGGGTTTGTTCTTGGCGTCAGCCACCACGATGATCTCGGATGGCCCCGCCACCATGTCGATGCCGACCACGCCATAAAGCTGCCTTTTGGCCTCCGCCACCCACGCATTACCGGGGCCAGTTATCACGTCAACGGCGGCAATCCGCTCTGTGCCGTAAGCCAAAGCCGCAATCGCCTGCGCCCCGCCAACGCGCCAGATTTCATCGACACCCGCCAAATGAGCAGCCGCCATCACAGTCTGGTTGACCTCGCCCTGCGGCGTTGGCGTCACCATGACTAAACGGCCAACACCTGCAACTTTGGCAGGAATAGCGTTCATCAGTACAGACGACGGGTAAGACGCCCTGCCCCCGGGCACGTAAATCCCGGCGGCATCAACCGCGCTCCAGCGCGCACCAAGGCGCACACCTTGCTTGTCGCGGTAATCGCGGTCTTTGGGCAATTGCGCCTTGTGATAATCTCGAATGCGGGTGGCGGCGAGTTTCAGCGCATCGCGCAAATCGGGCGCGAGGCCGTCAAACGCCGCCTTGCACTGTGCCGCGTCGATCTGCCAGCCGTGGCTGTTCAAATCAAAGCCGTCAAACCGCTCGGTCAGTTCAACCAGTGTCACATCGCCGCGGTCGCGCACCTGCTTGATTGTTTGCGCGACGACGCTCGACACATCGACATCGGCCTCACGCCGGTCATTGACCAGCGCATCAAAGGCCGCCGCAAAATCGGGGTCGAAGGCGTTAAGCCGCTGCACGGTTGCTTGCCAACAAACGGAAGCGTTCGACCATCGCCGGGATGACCCCGCTCATCATCTTATACGCCGCGCGGTTCACGATAAGCCGCGCCGACACTTGCGAAATGATGTCTGTTTCGACCAAACCGTTCTCAGCGAGCGTTTTGCCCGACGACACAAGGTCAACAATTCGCCCGGCCAACCCCAAAGAAGGCGCCAATTCCATCGCACCATTCAGCTTCACACATTCCGCCTGAATGCCTTTATTCTGGTAGTAACGGCTCGTCGTTGTCGGGTATTTGGTCGCAACGCGAATATGCCCGCCATTGGTCGGGTCGGCGGCACCGGCTGGCATGGCGACCGAGATACGGCATTTGCCAATGCCAAGGTCGACCGGTGCATAAAGTTCGGAATAATCGAACTCATCAATCACGTCTGATCCGACAATCCCGATCTGCGCCGCGCCGTGCGCAACGAAGGTTGCTACATCAAACGCACGCACACGGATGATGCTGATCGCAGGATCGTTGGTCGCAAATAATAGAGCGCGGCTCGCGTCATCGAAGAACGCGGCTTCGGGTTCGATCCCCGCCGCCTGCATCAACGGCAAAGCCTCGTCGAGAATCCGTCCCTTGGGGATTGCAAAGATGATGCGGTCGGTCATTATGGCCGCGCTTTAGGGGTAGGAGCGAGAAAGGGCAATATGGCGTTAGCAGCC
>JANMPK010000225.1:0-4054 GCA_031369825.1 Sphingomonadales bacterium | reverse complement strand
AAATTCCCCTCGAAGTGATGGACGAACGGCTGCAACGCCTGCAGGCGCAGTTGTTCACCGACCAAGCCGCCTTCAACCAAAAGACGTTGGGCGCATCTTGCGAAGTGTTGCTCGAAAGACCCGGAAAACTCGCTGGGCAATTAATCGGCAAATCACCGTGGTTACAATCGGTGCATGTGCTTGCGTCCGGCCTTAATATTGGTGATATTGTTTCTGTCGAGATCACCGATTCTGGACCCCTGAGTCTCAAAGGAGAACTGAAGATGAGAGCAGCCGCCTGAATGGCCAAAAGGGCTCAAGCGCAACATGGAGATATGTCCCGGCTCGAAATGAGCTTTGACAGACCCAACCTCATCACCACTGTTTTCGGCGAGTTTGACCGCAATCTGGTCGCCATCGAAAACCGCCTCGGCGTTTACATCTCCGCCAGAGGCAACCGCGTCCAAATCGAGGGCGAAGCCGGTGCCACCGCCCGTGCTCGTGATATATTGAACGACATTTATTCGCGCGTGCTGCGCGGAGAGAATATTGATGCCGAAGCCGTGCAGTCGGTGATTGTAATGACCGCAGAGCCAACGCTCGACGGCATCGTCCGCAAGGAAGTGTCCGAAGCCCCCGGCATCATGATCCGCACCCGCAAGAAAACACTGGTGCCGCGTTCGGCCAACCAGATTCCCTATATGGAAGCACTGGCGCGCGACGAGATCATCTTCGCACTGGGACCAGCAGGCACCGGTAAAACCTATCTGGCGGTGGCGCAGGCCGTTGCGATGCTCATCACTGGAGCAGTGCAACGCCTCGTCTTGTCGCGGCCAGCGGTTGAAGCGGGCGAACGGCTCGGCTTCCTTCCCGGCGATATGAAGGAGAAGGTCGACCCCTATCTCCGCCCGATTTACGACGCGCTCTACGACTGCCTGCCCGCCGAGCAGGTCGAGCGCCGCATCGCGTCGGGTGAAATCGAAATCGCACCGCTTGCGTTTATGCGTGGGCGCACGCTTGCGGACAGTTTCATCATCCTCGATGAAGCGCAAAACACCACTGCCGCCCAGATGAAGATGTTTCTCACCCGCTTCGGCATGAACAGCCGCATGGTGATCTGCGGCGATCCTCGTCAGGTAGATATTCCCGGCGGCGACCGGATGTCGGGCCTGCACGACGCAGTCCGCCGCCTCGAAGGTGTGGACGGCATCGCCACCATCCACTTCAACAGCAGCGACGTCGTCCGTCATCCGCTGGTCGGCAAGATCGTCGACGCCTATGAGGGTAAGGATGCTTGATGTCGAACTGGACCAGTCCAACGATTGGGACAGGGAAATACACTGGATTGAATTAGCGATTAAAGCTGTAGAGGCAGCATTTCTGGTATCATCGCACGGCGCACTGGCAAACGCCCCCTTTACTGTGTCGATTAGCATCAAGTTGTCAGATAATGCAGAAGTGCATAAATTAAATCACGATTGGCGCGGCAAAGACATGCCAACCAATGTTCTCTCATTCCCGATGATTGCACCTGATGAATTTGAAGCACTTGCCAACACAGATGATGGCGAAGTTTTAATGGGCGATATGATCCTTGCGCACGGTGTCTGCTTTGCCGAGGCCGAAGAAAAGCGCATTTCGCTGCCCAACTACGTCAGCCATCTTATCGTTCACGGCACGCTGCATCTGCTTGGATACGACCATATTGACGAACACGACGGGGACATGATGGAGGCCTTGGAAGTAAAAGCGCTTGCATCATTGGGCCTTCACAATCCATATGACGATGAAATCTGACAATTAAGAGGCCAGCGCGCTTATATTATGCCCGAGGGTGAGAGTTTTAACGGTTCGCGGAACCAGACCGACGACGATAGCGACGGACGAATATGGCAGCGGCTGAAGATGATGTTCTTCGGCCGCGACCACGAACCGACGTTGCGCGAGCAGCTTGAAGAAGCCATTGCCGAGCATGAAGAAGATGCCGAGGACGGCGAGCAGCCGGACCAAAATGGTGATCTGACCGCCGCCGAACGCACGATGCTGCGCAACCTGCTCCATTTTTCCGAGCACCGCGTCGACGACGTCATGGTTCCGCGCAGCGATATCATTGCGATAGACGAAAGCGCGAGCTTTGCCGACTGCGTCGCGTCCTTTGCCGAACATGGCCATAGCCGCCTGCCGGTCTACCGCGACACGCTCGACAGCATCACCGGTATGATCCACATCAAGGATATCTTCGCCGTGCTCGCCGAAGGCAAAGAAGTGCCGGAGAGTTTAGAAGCCTTCATCCGCCAACCGCGCTTTGTGCCGCAAAATATGAGCGTATTGGCCTTGCTCGACGAAATGCGCCGCACGCGGATGCACTTGGCGATTGTTCTCGACGAATATTCGGGGACCGAGGGTCTGGTCACCATCGAAGACCTCGTCGAAGAAATCGTCGGCGAGATCGAGGATGAGCATGACGAAGAACCCGAGGCGTTATTCACGCAGGTAAGTCCCGAAATGTGGGAAGCCGACGCGCGCGCAGAGCTGGATGATCTGGCCGAAGCCATCGACCCCAAACTGGCGCTTATTGATGAAGACGTCGACACCCTCGGTGGTCTGGCGTTCGTGATTGCCGGACAAGTGCCAAATGTCGGCCAGATGCTGTTGCATGAGGCCAGCGGCTGGCGACTTGAAATATTGGAAGCGGATGATAAACGCGTGACCAAGATCAGGCTATTTGCGCCGGTGCCGGATGTGAATGAAGAGGGGGAATAAGAAGTGGTAGTTACGGCAAAGCGATCTAACTGACATTAGATCTCAGCATAATGCCGCTAATTAATATAGTGTCCCCGAAATTGGCCAAAATTATAAATAAACTGATGGCAGCTATAAGCAGGGCTGCCTTGGTAGCTTCCCGTCCTAAATGGTTGAGCTGTGGGTTTTCAGACTACACCGTAGATGGTCTTCACCATTTGCCGGAAAAGTCGAACTTGGCGGCCCAAAATCTGCTTGTCCTTCAAAGCCCGGGAGAGCACAATCGCTCCTTCGACTAATGCGCTGAAGCTGTCGGATATGGTATCGAGGTCAATCGGCACTATGGGTTGATAATCGAGCTCAATTGCTTGAAACCAGCGCCTGAACCGTTCCCGCCATCGTAATGTAGCATCTTGAAGAATACCACGGAGTTCGTGATCATAGGCCTGTTCCTGATAAAGTATGGCAGCAACGAGGCAACCGGGATGCAGTTCTTCCATGTTATCCATCATCTCAGCGTATTGATCGAGAAACACGAGGAAGCGTTGCATCGGATCATCGGCACCCTGCTCCGCTAAAGCAGTCAGTTCGTCCATCACGCTATCATCTTCTTCCAGAAATCGGGTTAGTAATTGCCTCGCTAGATCCCCTTTGTCACGAAAATGATAGAAAAAACCACTTTTGGTAATTCCTGTTACCTCGACAAGTTCTTCAATCGACGTTCCACCAAATCCCTTTTTGAGGATTGCATCATATGCCGCATCAAGCAGGCGTTCGCGCGTACGCTGACCCTTTCCAGACGTAGTGGATGCGATGCTCCCCCCGGCACCTGCTGTGAATGCGAGATCGTCCATTTATGGCCTATCGTCGTCTACGCTATACTACTTCTTATTCGAAAACTGACCGCAAGTCCACTATCCGGCAAAATGACTGTTGGGTAACACTTGGCTATCCGTTACGACAGGGGAACACCAATGTTCGGTACATATCACTTTATAGCCCTCTCCATGTTCGCGGTCTTTGCGGCGATTGATCTCTTAGTTCGCGCGCGATCATTCCCCGACGTGCCCTTTTGGAAAACCAAAGGCATTGTCTTCACCATTATGTATTTTGCAGTTACAACTTACTCACCTTTGTTGTGGGACGCCGCATTGGGCAAATATCAACTTGTTGACGGGTCGGCCTGGCCTTTCTGGGTCCAACTGGCTGTCGGCTTCATATTCTATGAATTTTTGATCTATGCTTGGCATCGAACCATGCACAGCTTCGACCCCATTTGGCGGTGGCTGCACCAAATGCACCACAGCGCTGAACGTGTTGACATATGGGGTGC
>JANMPK010000208.1:0-1616 GCA_031369825.1 Sphingomonadales bacterium | reverse complement strand
GTTCAGGTCGGAACCGCCCTTGGCTTCGCCCTTGATGCGTCCCTTGAACTGCTTGCGGAACTTTGTTTTCTTTGGTTGCAACATGTCTAGTTCCTAACCTTTAGCGGCGGTCGGACTGCGGACGGACGCCGGAAGTCTGCGACTCCATCATCAGCCGGTCGGTTGCCATCGGGTCATGACCCAGGATTTCGCCTTTGAAGATCCAGCATTTAATGCCGATGATCCCATAAGCGGTAAGCGCTTCAGCCTCGGCATAATCAATGTTGGCGCGAAGCGTATGCGCAGGCACGCGGCCTTCGCGGTAAGATTCAACGCGGGCGATTTCAGCACCGCCCAAACGGCCGCCGCAAGTAATCTTGATGCCTTCGGCACCCAGACGCATCGCGGATTGCATAGCGCGCTTCATGGCACGACGGAATGCGATACGGCGGATAAGCTGATCGGCTATGCCTTGAGCAACAAGCTTGGCGTCAACTTCGGGTTTGCGGATTTCAACGATGTTGAGGCTGATGTCGGCCTTGGTGAACTGGCCGATCTGCTTTTTCAGCTTCTCGATATCAGCGCCCTTTTTGCCGATGATAACACCGGGACGAGCCGCATAGATCGACACGCGGCAATTCTTTGCCGGACGCTCAATCACCACCTTCGAAATTGCAGCCTGTGGCAGTGTTTCAAAGATGAACTTACGAATCTTGATGTCTTCCAGCAGCATGCGGCCATATTCCGCGCCTTCGGCATACCAGCGACTGTCCCAAGTGCGGTTGATCTGCAGGCGAAGGCCGATTGGATTTGATTTTTGACCCATGACTTATGCCTCTTCTTCGCGTTCGCGCACAACGATGCGCAGACGGCTGAACGGTTTGACGATCCGGCTCGATTTGCCGCGGCCACGCGCCATAAAACGCTTCATGGTCAGTGCCTTGCCGACGCTTGCTTCCTGAACGAACAGCGAATCGACGTCGAGATTATGGTTGTTTTCCGCGTTGGCGATGGCCGAAGCCAGAACCTTGCGTACTTCGGGAGCCATACCCTTGGTCGAGAAGGTAAGGATGTTAAGGGCATCTTCAACTTTACGGCCACGAATGAGCGCAGCCACAAGGCCGAGCTTCTGAGCCGAACCACGAATGGTGGTGCCGACAGCCAAAGCTTCCTTGTCGCCGACGCGGCGCGGGGCGGATTGCTTACCCATTAGCGTTTGCCCTTCTTATCTGCGCCGTGGCCATGATAAGTGCGCGTAGGAGCGAACTCACCCAGCTTATGGCCGACCATGTCTTCATTCACCGAAACGGGAATGAACTTGTGGCCATTATAGACGCTGAACGTCAGGCCAACGAATTGTGGCAGGATTGTCGAACGACGCGACCAAGTCTTGATCGGCGCAGCCTTCGATGCTTCCTGAGCGGTTTCTGCTTTTTTCAGCAGATAGAGGTCAACAAACGGACCTTTCCAGACGGAACGAGACATGAGTTACCTCTTCTTCTTAGCATGCCGCGAACGGATGATCATCCGGTCGGTCGACTTGTTGCTGCGGGTTCGCGCACCCTTGGTTGGCTTACCCCAAGGCGTAACCGGATGACGGCCACCCGAGGTACGGCCTTCACCACCACCATGCGGGT
>JANMPK010000201.1:0-4375 GCA_031369825.1 Sphingomonadales bacterium | reverse complement strand
CCCGCGCGGTTATGATTATTACTGGTTCGGCCTGCACGGCGTGGTCCATACATCGGGGCATGATACCGATCTGGAGGTTATCGACGATGGCTATATCGCGGTCACGCCGTTACAGCTTGATTTGACGCATAGTGGTTCGCTCGTGGCCTTGGCCAAGGCTTATAGCGAATAGCATCAACTCCGGGGGGAGAGGGGCATGAAAGCAAGACTGGTTCCGATATTGGCGACGCTTGGCCTCGCCGCGTGCATTCCGCGCGGTGGGGAGGATTACCGGATTGGCCGCAACGAAACGCCTGCCGACGCTATAGTGGCGACCTCCGGCCCGCAAATTGTTCCCGAACAAACGATCATTGCCGACACGCCAAGCTGGAGCCCGGCAGTGGTTGAACGCAACGCCCAGTTGGTAGAACCTCAAGAATATCTCGTTCAGCCCGGCGACACGCTTTACCGGATTGAGGCCAAGACCGGTGCTGGTCTGTCCCAGATCGCCACCGCCAATGATTTGTCGCCGCCTTACGCCATCCGTCTGGGGCAACGGCTTACGATACCCGGCGGCCTATATCACCGCGTTGGCGGCGGCGAGACAGGTATCGCGATTGCCCGCGCTTACGGCGTATCTTGGGCCGAGATTGTCACGCTCAATGGCCTCCAGCACCCCTATGTCATCAGGCAAGGGCAACGCCTGCGTCTGCCCGACAGCGCGTCGGCCGTTCCGATTTCGGGCGAGTTATCCCCCGAGCAGCGGGCGGAAGCATTTTCGCTCAACATTGACGACATTGTAACCGGCGGCGAACCGGCGATTGCCGAAACTGCCGTTGCCGCAATTGCCAAACCGGCCAGCTTTGCAGGTGCTTTTGGCTGGCCGTTAAACGGCAGTATCCTCTCCCGCTTCGGCAGCCAGGGTGGCGGAAAGGTCAATGACGGACTGAACATCGCTGGCGCAAACGGCACACCAGTGGCCTCGGCTGCGGACGGGGTCGTCGTCTATAGCGGCAATGAAATCGGCGTATTCGGTGGTCTTGTGCTGGTCGACCACGGCAGCGGCTGGGTCACCGCCTATGGCCATCTAGGCCGCCTCGACGTCGCGCGAGGTGACAAGGTTTCATCAGGACAATCGCTCGGTGCGGTGGGCGACACAGGCTATGTCACCCAGCCACAGCTGCATTTTGAAATCCGCAAGGACAGGAAGCCGGTTGATCCTTTGACAAAACTGCCCGCGCGTTAAGTGCCCAGCATGACAAATACCGCGCCCATCGCGGCGTAGAATACCAACCAATAGCCAGCATCAATCGCAAACAGCTTGCCCGATTTGCGCGAAAACAGGTAATTGGTGCCGATTGCCGGAACGATATAGCCTAGAGCAATGCCGACCGAGATCATCATTGTTGATCGCGGGCTGGTGTCGAAAAATGCTAGCAAATGGCCCAAGAACACCGCCGACAGCACGCTGAAAGCGAAGGTCAGGCCGTAAATCTTGAGCATATTCGCGTTTTTTAGTTCCTCTTCGACAAAATCATGCTCGGTCATCCATGCTTTGCCGAACAATGGTCCATACCAGATTCCACCGACCAGAAAGCCTGCGGCGGCGGCAACCAATATCGCCAGTAGATTTGCGTTTGCCATGATTGTTCTCCCCCAAAATCAGCTAGGCAATCATGCGCCTGTTCGCTGGCCGTGACAAGCCCGCCCAAACCCGCTATGCGCGCGTCCATCATGGCAACTCAAATACCAGAAGCGCCCAAAGTGGGCATGGTTTCGCTCGGCTGTCCCAAGGCATTGGTCGATAGCGAGCGGATACTCACCAAATTGCGTGCAGATGGCTACGCGATGTCGGCGGACTATGCCGGGGCCGACGTCGTGCTGGTCAACACCTGCGGATTTCTCGATTCGGCCAAAGAAGAAAGCCTTGAGGCTATTGGAGAGGCGCTCGCCGAAAATGGCCGGGTGATCGTTACCGGATGCCTTGGCAATGAAGCCGAGATGATCCGCGCGCGTTATCCCAAGGTCTTGGCGATCAGCGGTGCGCATCAATATGAGGCAGTGGTCGGCGCGGTGCATGAGGCGGCCCCAATGCCGGTCAACGCGTTTATCAATCTGGTGCCCGAAGGCGCGCTGAAACTGACGCCGCGCCATTATTCGTACCTGAAAATTTCCGAAGGCTGCAACCACCGCTGTGCCTTTTGCATCATCCCGAGCATCCGTGGCGATTTGGTTAGCAGGCGTATCGACGCGGTGCTGCGTGAGGCCGAAAAACTGGTCGCGGCGGGGACAAAAGAGCTATTGGTCATTTCGCAGGACACCTCGGCCTACGGCGTCGATACCCGCCACGAACCGCGCGAGTGGAAGGGCCGCGAGGTCCGCGCGCACATGACCGATCTGGCGCGTGAGCTTGGCGGCTTGCGGACATCCGACGGCACGCCGCCGTGGGTGCGGCTGCATTATGTCTATCCCTATCCGCATGTCGACCAAGTCATTCCCCTGATGACCGAAGGGCTGATCACGCCCTATCTCGACATTCCGTTCCAGCACGCAGCACCGAATGTACTCAAAGCGATGAAGCGCCCTGCGAACGAAGCCAAGGTGCTCGAACGCGTGCATAAATGGCGCGATATTTGCCCCGACATCACCATCCGCTCGACATTTGTTGTCGGCTTTCCGGGCGAGACCGAAGCTGATTTCGAATATCTGCTTCAATGGCTCGACGAGGCGCAGTTGGACCGCGTCGGTGCCTTCCGCTTTGAACCCGTCGAAGGAGCCGCCGCCAACGCGCTTCCCAATCCAGTGCCCGAAGAGATCAAGGAAGAACGCTACCAACGGATCATGGAAAAAACCGCCGCGATCAGCGCGGCGAAACTGGCAGCAAAGGTCGGACGGGTATTGCCGGTCATCATCGACGAAATCGGCGAAGCTGATGAAGATGGGAGCATCGGCGCGACTGGTCGCTCACAAGCCGACGCACCGGAGATCGACGGCAATGTATTCTTGCGCGATGTTTCGGCGACATTGGCACAGGGTGACATCGTCAACGTCGCAATCGAGGATGCCGATGAGCATGATTTATTTGGGGTAATTTCGGCTTAACCGGCCGCGCCGCTTGCCGCCCAAAAACTTCTGCGATAGTCCGGCTGAAACCCCTCAGCCGAAAGCCGTTCATGTCCGACGATACCCCGCTTCCCACAGGTTACCAGCTTTCGGCGCTCGACCCGACTTACCGCGAAACGCCGTGGGTGCCGCTGGACCGGTTGCGCAGTGCGGACCCAGTGCATCACGACCAGCAGTTGAACCGCTATTTCTTCACTCGGGGGCAGGAAGTCGAAGCGCTGGTGAAGAACCGCAATCTGGTGGTGGATCCGGCCAAGGCCAATGACGGCACGTTCACCAAGACGCTTTACGGGCAGAACAGCAAGGAGCTGTCATTGTTGATGCTCGACGACCCAGATCATGCGCGGCAGCGCAATCTTGTGCTGAAGGCGTTTAACAAGCGTTCGGTCGATGCACTTACGCCCAGGATCGTGCAAATCGCGCAAGAGTTGGTCGACGATATAGCAGCGCAGGACGGAGAGTTTGATTTTGTGCAGGTCTTTGGTTCGCCTTTGCCGACGATGGTGATGGCGGAGCTGCTTGGGATAAACGCCGCTGACCGAAAGGATTTCAGGCGTTGGTCATTGGGCTGTATGCAGGCGCTCAATCCGTTTCGAACGTCTGAGCAGACCGCGCTTTATGAGGAATCGACGACAACGCTTGCCGATTATTTAGCGGTCGAGGTCGAGAAACGACGTGGCGGGGACGGCGATGATCTGATCAGCGGCATGGCGCGCGCCGAAGAGGCGGGCGATACGCTGACCACCACCGATATTGTGCTGCTCATCCGGCTTTTGCTGATTGCGGGCAACAGCACGACGACCGACATGATCGGCAGCGGCGTTGTCCAGTTCCTCAAAAACCCCGAGCAGCAAGACAGGCTGAAGGCCAATCCCGCACTCATCGACAACGCACTCGACGAAATCCTCCGTGTCGAGCCGCCCGTTGCCCAAGCGCTACGCACCGCGCCTGAAGATATGCAGCTCGCAGACAAGAAGGTGAAGAAAGGCGAGACCATTCACCTGTCACTGTTCGGAGCGCATTATGACCCCGCGCTCAATCCCGACCCGCGCAAGTTCGACATCGCGCGCAAGGACATTAAGCATTTTGCCTTTGGCGGCGGCGCGCATTATTGTCTGGGGGCAGGGCTAGGCAAAGTGCAGGCAAAAATTGCGCTGCCGATGCTGTTTGATCGCTTTCCTAACCTCGCCTTAGCGCCTGACCGAGAGATCAAGCACAAGATTGCGCCTGCCTTTAACGGTTATGGCGAAATTTGGTTGGTGAAATAAACCTA
>JANMPK010000181.1:0-5284 GCA_031369825.1 Sphingomonadales bacterium | reverse complement strand
CCAGCACGGCACCGCGATCATTGCTGCGGCCGGCCTCATCAACGCGTGCATGTTGACCGGGCGCACGCTGAAAGACATCAAAGTCGTCTGCAACGGTGCAGGCGCAGCGGCGATTGCCTGTACCGAACTTATCAAAGCGATGGGCGTGCCGCATGACAATGTCATCATGTGCGACCGCACTGGCGTGATCTATCAAGGCCGCACTGGCGGCATGGACCAATGGAAATCGGCGCACGCGGCGAAGACCGAGACGCGCAATCTGGCTGAGGCGATTGTCGGGGCCGACGTATTCTTGGGGCTGTCGGCGGCAAACTCGTTAAGCCCCGATATGGTGAAGAGCATGGCACCCGAGCCGATCATCTTCGCCATGGCCAATCCCGATCCCGAAATTTCACCGCCGGTCGCCCGCGCCGCGCGACCCGATGCGATCATTGCCACCGGTCGCTCGGATTTCCCTAATCAGGTCAACAACGTCCTCTGCTTCCCGTTCCTGTTCCGCGGTGCTCTCGACGTCCGCGCGACCACGATCAACGAACCAATGAAGATTGCTGCGGCCAATGCGCTTGCGCAGCTGGCCCGCGAGACGGTGCCTGAAGAGGTCGCAGCGGCTTATGGCGGGATGGCGCATAAATTTGGCCGCGACTATATAATCCCTTCGCCGTTCGACCCTCGTCTTATGGAAATCGTTGCCTCCGCCGTTGCGAAAGCGGCGATGGATTCGGGCGTCGCGCAAAAGCCGATTGCCGACCTGGCCGCCTACCGCGCCGAGCTGCGCGCGCGGTTGAACCCGACGACCTCTGTTCTAACGCAGGTCTATGAAGCTGCGCGGGCCAAACCCAAACGCGTTATCTTCGCCGAAGCCGAAGAAGATGTCGTGCTGCGCGCCGCCATCCAGTTCAAAAATGATGGCTATGGCATACCAGTTCTTGTCGGCCGCGACGCGACGGTGACGCAAAAGCTGCGCGAATTGGGGGCTGACCCTGATACATTCGAAATCCATAATAGCGTCACCAGCAATCTGGTCGAGCGCATGGTCGATAAACTCTATGCGCGACTGCAACGACGCGGTTATTTGCGCCGCGATATCGTCCGCATGGTCAACCGCGACCGCAATATCTTTGGCGCGCTGCTGCTGCAGATGGATCAGGCCGACGCGATGATCACCGGCGTCACCCGCACATTTTCACAAACCATGCGCGAACTGCGGCGCGTGCTTGACCCGAAAAAGGGCCAGACGCCGTTCGGTGTGCATGTGATGGTCGGCAAGAGCCACACGGTGTTCATTTCGGACACCACGGTCAACGAACGGCCCAGTGCCGAAGAGCTTGCCGATATCGCCGAACAGACAGCGATGGTTGCACGGCGGATGGGGCACACACCGCGCGTGGCCTTTCTGTCATTTTCGACATTCGGTAATCCGCACGGCAATTGGCTCGACAATATCCGCGGGGCCGTCTCAATACTGGATGCCCGCAAGCCCAATTTTGAATATGAAGGTGATATCCCGCCCGACGTTGCGCTAAACCCGGCGATGATGGCGCGCTATCCGTTCTGTCGCTTGTCAGGGCCAGCCAATGTTTTGGTGATGCCGGGGCTGCAATCGGCCAATTTGAGTGCCAAACTACTCCGCGAACTCGGCGGAGATCAGGTGATCGGACCAATGCTGGTGGGCATCGAACGTCCGGTGCAAATTGCCACAATGGCGTCGAGCGCCAGCGATCTGGTTACGCTGGCTGTATTGGCGGCTGCGGGTGTTGTAGAATAATCAGTTCGGGCTGTTCGGGGTGCTGCCTTGGCCGGTGCCTGCGCCGACTGAACCGATATTGCCAAATATCTCTTCAAAGAAGCTGCTATTCCGGCCCAGAGTCGGAGTTTTATCGCCGTTCGGACTGATTTTGGCAATATTTTCGATACCGGTTTGATTGACCGAAGCTACATTGCCGCTTTGGTCAAATCGTACCAATATAACAAATTGATTAGATGCCTTGGGCTGGGCGAACGCCAACTGTTTTGTGTCGCGACCGAAATAATACCAGTCATTTTGGCTGAACTGCCCGGTAAATGTCGGGCGCCCAAGCGAGGCCTGTACTGATTCTTTGTTATCGACACCCGGTTGTACCGATGTCAGCAACGTCGCGTCTCCGACATAGCCTTGGTGCGCCCGCAAACGGGTGCAACCCGATGTCACGGCCATCGCGGCAACCAAAGCGGTCAGGCTGATCATTTGCGACATGCGCATAGTTTTCTCCGGCATTTGCGAAACTTCCAAGGCTTTGCCATTGCATCCTTGACGAGCAAGATCAATATGCAAGTCCAGATGAACCTCCGATTAGCTTTGGGTAACCAGCCACAATGTCGATTTTAAAACGCCTATTCGGATCGTCCGAACCAGACCCGAAGTTTAAGCTGGTGCCGCTGTACAACCAGATCGTAGCGCATGCGCGGCAACCGCATTGGTATGAAAATGGTCAAGTGCCTGACACCCTTGATGGCCGTTTCGATATGGTAGCGGCTGTCCTGACATTGGTGTTGCTCAGGCTCGAAGCGTCCCATGCGCAAGCGCAGGATATGGCATATCTGACCGAAGTCTTTGTTGATGATATGGACGGGCAGCTCCGCGAATCTGGCGTTGGCGATGTTATTGTTGGCAAATATATGGGCAAGATGATGTCGGCGCTTGGCGGGCGGCTTGTCGCATTTCGTACCGGGTTTGCCCAACCCGAAGCGCTTGATGAAGCGATTATGCGCAACATCTACCGCGGCGATATCGCCGACGCGGCAGGGTTGGCGCATGTCCGTCAGGGGTTGCTCGATCTTGGCCAATCACTGGCGGCGCAACTACCCGAGCTGATCGTGGATGGCACCGCGAAATGGTAGGTTCCAACGAGTTCAGCCATGTTGTCAAGTTAGACGGGATCGGTGCTGGCGCATCCGAACTGCGGTTATCTGCCGATCCAGAGGCAAGAGAAGGATTGGTGGCGCGCTTTGACTTGGCTGCGTTAGATAGTTTGGAGGCTGACCTCGCGGTATCGCGCGACTCCAAAGGCGTGTTGGCGAAAGGCCGGATTCGCGCAGTCTTATCGCAATATTGCGTAGCAACAGGTGATCCGGTGCCAGCCTTGCTTGATGAGCCGATGGTCATCCGTTTTGTGCCAGAACCCGTTGTTAGTGCGGGTGCCGAAATCGAGCTTGAGGCCGATGATTGCGACACGATGTTTTATGATGGTCAGGGCGTCGATCTGGGCGAGGCGGTGGCGCAAAGCTTGGGGCTGGCGCTCAATCCCTATCCGCGCAGCGCCGATGCCCAGAAGCATTTGCAGGCAGCGGGCGTAAAGGTAGAGGACGCGGTCGAGCCGCTGGGAGCGCTGGCCGGTCTCAAAGACCTGCTGGCGAAGAAATGAGCCTGAAGCGGGATGTTTGACATCCAACTGAGAAGGATAATTGATCCAACGCTCAATCGCATCGCAAGAGGATTGGCAAAAAGCGGCATTGGCGCAAATGCGCTGACTATTTTCGGGGCATTGGCAGGATTGGCCGCCGCGATTGCCATTAGCCAAAGCAGTTTTGCGCTGGCGCTTATACTCATCATCATCAATCGTGCCACTGACGGGCTCGACGGTGCGGTCGCGCGGATCAATGGCCCGACCGAATTTGGTGGCTATCTCGATAGTCTCGCCGATTTTCTATTCTACGTTTCGGTGCCGGTTGCGTTTGGGTTTGCAAATTCCACCAACCAGATGGCGGCGTTGTTGTTGGTCGCCAGCTTTACATTAACAGCCGTCAGTTTTTTGGCATTCGCCGCCATTTCCGCGCGCAAAGGAGCCGAAGACGCCGATAAGCCAAAGGCGTTTATTTATTCGACCGGCCTGATGGAAGGAAGCGAGACCATCGGGTTTTTCGTCGCGTTCTGTATGTTGCCTGCACATTTCGGCGTGCTGGCATCAATCTTTGCCGGATTATGCCTGATCACTGTCGGACAGCGATTAATGATGGCGGCGAAAGCTTTTGGCTAACCCCGCATCCACCTGAACCACTGTTCGGCCCATTTGAGCAGCGCCTCCGGTTTGCGCGCCAGCCCGTATTGCCCTGCTGCATATTTGTTCGCCTCGGCCCAGGTCGGGTAGGGATGGATAGTCTGAAGGATACTGCGCAGGCCCATATTGTGGCGCATTGCAAAGGTAATCTCGGCCAATGTTTCGCCCGCATGTGCGCCGATAATGGTTGCGCCCAAAATCTTATCGCTGCCCTTTGCGGTCAGGATTTTGACAAAGCCCTGGCGCTCACTCTCGGCAATCGCGCGGTCGAGGTCGTCGAGATCATAGCGCGTCACATCATGCGCGATGCTTTGGGCAATGGCTTCGGCCTCGGTCAGCCCGACCGCAGCCAGTTCGGGTTCGGTATAAGTGACACGCGGCAGCACGCGGTAGTCGGCGCGGTATTTTTTGAAGGGGCGGGCGAGCGCATTGACGCTGGCATACCATGCTTCATGGCTGGCCCCGTGGGTCAGTTGCTGGTTTCCTGCGACATCGCCCGCACACAGGATATGCGGCATATTGGTGCGCAAGAACTCATCGGTTTCGAGCCTTCCCTCAACCACCAGACCCAGTTCTTCAAGACCAAAGCCGCTAACGCGCGGTTTGCGGCCAACGGCAATGATGATGTCGTCATAATCCAATGTCTGCTCGCCCGCCGAGCCAGTAACAACCAGCTTTTTATTGCCTTCAAAGCACAACGCTTTGTGACCGGTTAGGACTATCACGCCGTCAGCTATCAAACTTTCGGTAACAAGTGCAGCGGCGCCCAGATCTTCCTTGAGCAGCAACCGGTCGGCCATTTCGACGATAGTCACCTGGCTGCCCAATCGCTGGAACGCCTGCGCCAATTCGCAGCCAATCGGGCCACCGCCCAATATAATCAGCTCTTTGGGTGCCTCTTTTCGGTCCGCCATAGCATCCCATAAAGTTTCGCTGGTCAGATAGCCGCTGTCTTCGACCCCAGCCAGCGGCGGGATGAAAGGCGCGGCACCGGTGGCGATGATGAAGGCCCTGGCAGTCATCTGGCGTTCGCCATTAATCTCGACCGTCCACGGATCGACAAAGCGGGCATAGCCTTTTACGCAATCGACACCCAAGCCGGTAAAGCGCTCTACGCTGTCATGCGGTTCGATTGTCGTTATGACGTCGGCCACGCGGCGCATGACAGAGTGAAAATCAACGGTTGCCGGTGGCGCATTGACGCCAAAGCGCGCTGCGTCTTGGACTGCATGGGCAACCCGCGCACTCTT
>JANMPK010000165.1:0-1904 GCA_031369825.1 Sphingomonadales bacterium | reverse complement strand
AATATGTCCCAAGAAGAAAATGATGCAGCCGAAATGCTGATCACTTTAACAGCAGACATTGTCGCTGCACATGTCAGCAACAACAGCGTGGCGGTTTCTGATCTGCCCGTTCTGATCGGCAATGTGCATCAAGCGCTGGCGGGATTGTCGAGCGGCGGTGCCGCGCCGCAAGCAACACCTGAACCTGCAGTTCCAATCCGTCTTTCAGTGAAAAAAGACTATATCGTTTGCCTCGACGACGGCAAAAAGCTGAAAATGTTGAAGCGCCATTTGATGACGCATTACGGCATGACACCCGATGATTACCGCACAAAATGGGGCTTGCCTGCAGATTATCCAATGGTAGCGCCAGCTTATGCCGAGCATCGCCGGGTGCTTGCCAAGGCAATCGGGCTGGGCCGCGCACCGGGATCTGGCCGCAAGAAAAAGGTGAAGTAACTTTCACATCATATGCGAGTTGAAGAGGCCGGAGTTAAATCCGGCCTTTTTCTTTGACGAATCGGTGTGTGACACTAAATATCGTTCCATAATGGAAACCCGCATCGACATAGAAGCCCTTTGCCACGAGCGCGGGCTGCGTATTACCGACCAGCGTAGAGTAATCGCGCGCGTGATTTCGGACGCCAGTGATCATCCCGATGTCGAGGAACTCTATCGCCGTTCATCTACCATTGATCCAAAAATTTCAATAGCGACCGTTTACCGCACCGTTCGACTGTTTGAAGAAGCGGGCATATTGGACCGTCACGATTTCGGCGATGGCCGCGCACGTTATGAGGCATCGCCAGAGGCGCATCATGACCATTTGATCGACGTTGAAACCGGCAAAGTCGTCGAATTTGTCGACCCCGAGCTGGAGGCCCTACAGAAGGTCATTGCCGAAAAATTGGGCTATCGCTTAGTCGATCACCGCATGGAGCTATATGGCGTTGCCCTCGACCGTAAGGATTGAACGGCGCAACCCGGCGGCATTTATTGCAGGCCAATTCCTGTTTGTTGCTCGGTTGATTGTAATGGTTGCGAGCCTTGTGACCGGTGTAATCTTGCACAATCTGTGGCGACTATTTCGCCAGCCATCGCCTTGGCCGCGGCTTTTCCTGCTGTCGGTCAGCTGGACAAGCGGCATTGCAACCGCAACGACCGGTAAGCGCGTGCGGCGCAACGTATTCTATGCGGCGAACCATCATAGCTGGGTCGATATTCCGGTCATGTCGGGGGTCACTGGCTGCACCTTTGTTGCCAATGACGGGATAGAAAGCTGGCCGTTGATCGGCTGGTTGTGCAAAATCAACAATACTATTTTTGTCAGCCGCGAAAATAAGCTCAGCGTTGGCGGCCAGATAGATGAGCTGCGCGACGCCATGACGGGTGATCAACCGGTTACGATTTTTCCGGAGGGCACCACCCACGACGGAACGGGTCTGCTGCCCTTCAAGCCTTCGCTCTTTGCTGCGTTAGTGCCGCCGCCGCAGGATATGTTGGTTCAGCCAGTCTATTTAAGCTATGGCCGTCATACCAGCCGCGTTGCGTGGGTTGGCGAAGAGAAGGTCACCGAGAATTTCTGGCGGCTTTTGTCTTATTTGAAGCCCATCACTGCCACGCTGCATTTCCTCGAACCTTTTAATCCGGCGCATTTTGCCGACCGCAAGGCGATTTCTGCGGAGGTCCGCGTCCGCATCGGCTCGGCGATGGAGGGTGGCGGCCATCGGGTGCGCGCTGTATAGGCACGTCCCATGAGCTTAGAGTCGCCCAAAACTTACCACGTTAAAAACTACGGCTGCCAAATGAACGTCTATGATGGCGAGCGCATGGCAGAGATGTTTGAGAGCCAAGGCATGACGCTGGCCGATGAAAAAGCCAATGCCGATCTGGTCGTGCTGAACACCTGTCACATCCGCGAAAAG
>JANMPK010000152.1:0-5455 GCA_031369825.1 Sphingomonadales bacterium | reverse complement strand
CAGCATCTATCGCTACGACCGGGTTGGATTGATTTCAGCTATCGAAGCCAAGCTTGCAGGAGGGCTTTAATATGCCATCATTATTCCTGATTGCACATATCAACGGTGCACGCGTTGCGATCGAAAGCGAGCGAATTGAATCAATTGTTCACGTACAAGAGGTGATATCGGTTCCGAAATGTGATCCGAGCATCGCAGGGCTATTTGCGTTACGCAGTCGCGTGTTGACGCTGATTGACAGCCAGTATCTCGTTACGGGTGAAAAACAGACAGTGCATAAGGGTGCACTGGCGGTAGTGGCAGAGATATCTGGGCATCATTACGGTCTGTTGGTTGAAGCGGTTGAAGATGTTGTTTCGATTGGCGATGAACAAATTGAAAGCCACATTAAACCGGCAAAAATATGGGAATCGCTTATTTCCGGAACTGCGTCTGTGGCCGGCGAAATGGTCATGATCCTTGACCCGTCCCGACTGGTTAATCGTGACGAAGCTTTGGCCGCCTGATATCAAGCTAACTCAATTATATCGTCTTCCATCCTGCCTCATTAACGTGTCGATAACAGGAACCCGCTACATCTGATCTTGACCAGAATGAAAGTGGATGTGGCATGAAAACATGTTTGATAGTCGATGATAGTAAGGTGATCCGCAAGGTGGCCCGTCATATTCTTGAAACGATGCAATTTGACGTTTCCGAAGCAGCAGACGGCAAAGAGGCTTTGGATCATTGCACCATCACAGCGCCCGATGTCATACTGCTCGATTGGAACATGCCGATTATGAGCGGGATGGATTTTTTACGGGCCTATCGCTCAACTATCGCCTCACCATCAGCCAAGGTCATATTCTGTACGACTGAAAATGGCATAGATCATATTCAGGCGGCAATTGCTGCTGGTGCTGACGAGTATGTCATGAAGCCTTTTGACCGCGAGACACTGGAAGCAAAGCTGCAAATCGTTGGCTGTATATAAGGTTGCAGTGCAAAGATGACTATCCAGCAACCTGTTATTGAGAGCAGCGCGCGCGTAGTGCGTCGCCCCATCCGCGTGATGCTGGTCGATGACAGCATTGTTGCACGCTCGATCTTTGCGCGTGTGCTTGGTCAACATGACCAGATCGAAATCATCTGCGAAGCTGAAGACAGCGAAACAGCATTGGCCTGTCTCGACGACAATGTGGTCGATATTATCTTGCTCGACATCGAAATGCCTCGCCGATCCGGGCTTGAGGCACTGCCGGATATTCAAGCCAAAGCAGGCGGTGCGCGTATACTGGTGGTATCCGCCTTTGCCGAGGCTAATGGCCCGGCTGCCATTCAAGCGCTGTCACTCGGTGCTTGCGATACGCTAGCCAAGCCAGGGAGGTCTGGCTTTTCAGGACGCTTTTCGGAAATATTGATCGACAAAGTGGTGCGGCTGGGGCGTTCGACGCGGGATCGTCGTTACGCTGGCAAAGTGGTTCAGTTGGCGACGGACGAGCATGCAATATCGCGGCCCCGTTGCATTGCTATTGGCTCCTCGACTGGCGGTATTCCGGCGATCTATGAGGTCATCCGTAATCTTGATGCGGCTTTGGATTGTCCGGTCTTTATTACTCAGCATCTTCCCGAAGCATTTATGACATTCTTCGCGCGGCAACTGGCGAGTTTAACCGGGCGCAATGTGAAAGTTGCCGAACGCGGCGAGACTGTTCAGGCAAACCATATCTATGTTGCACCGGGGGACGCCCATCTGGTTTGTCGCAAAGAGGGCAACAAGGTCGTGATTGACCATCAACGACATTACACGGCCAGCCGCTATTGCCCCTCTGTAGACGCAATGTTTGAATCGGTCGCTGATGTTTACGGTGCAAACGGCTTGGCGATTGTGTTCAGCGGCATGGGAAATGACGGTGTGCACGGTGCACGTCGGCTTTCCAAATTTAAATCCACAATCTTGGTACAAGATGCCGAAAGCTCGGTCGTTTGGGGCATGCCCGGTGCGATTGCACGCGAAGGGCTTGCTACTGCCATAATGGACCCGTCACAAATTGCCGCGTTGTTAAAGAGGATTGCTACGGAATGACCGATGCGTCCGAAACTCGCGCGTACAAAGCGCTTTCGGGTTTGCTCGAAAAATATACAGGGCAGACATTGATGGCCAATCGGCACTGGCGCGTCGACATGGCGTTGAAACCGGTGATGCGACAAAATTCTATCCCCGATCTGAAAACTTTGGTGTCACTTATTGAGACAAATGCTGATCCAAAACTGACCAGCGCGTGTGTCGAGGCGATGATAAATAACGAGACCTGTTTCTTCCGCGATCAGGCAAACTTTGCTTTACTGACAGGACCGGTGCTTGATTCGATCCGTGAACATCGTGCGGCTACGAAGCGGGTACGGATTTGGTCCGCCGCGTGCTCGACTGGCCAAGAAGCTTATTCGATAGCGATGGCGATCAATGAAAATGCAGAGAAATGGCGTGGCTGGCAGATCCAGATCATGGGCACTGACGTATCCACATCGGCACTAGCGCAAGCGCGCGCTGGCAAATATTCGCAATTTGAAATCCAGCGCGGTCTGCCCGTCATGTTGATGCTTAAATATTTTGAGCAAAAGGGCGACGAATGGGTGGCCAAAGAACATCTGCGCCGCATGGTGACCTTTGCAGAGCATAACATGCTCAACCCGGCACGGCATTTCGGCGTGTTTGATGTTATCTTGTGTCGCAATATGCTGATGTATCTAAACGAAAACAAACGCTCGCTAATACTCGATAGCATGGAACCGCTGATTGCAATGGACGGCATTATGATGCTTGGTGCCGCAGAAACAGTTATTGGCCAAACCCAAAAGTTCCGGTCGAGCCAAGAATTTCGCGGGTTTTACGAGTCATTTGCAAAGCCCGCAATCTCGCATGTAGCTCACCGGCGAGCAACTGCCTGATAGATTGGCAATCTGTTTAGATTTGCTTATGGTCGTGCCATGACCATGATCTGGACCCCATCGCCAAATTTCGGCGAACGCACGCTGCCAATTACAATGCTGGTTCTACATTATACCGGGATGCAGGACGGCGCATCGGCCATAGACTGGCTGGCAAACCCCGCGTCGAAGGTTTCTGCGCATTATGTTGTCGATGAGGACGGGCAACTGGTCCATATGGTCCGCGAAGAACAGCGTGCGCAACATGCAGGTCTGTCACATTGGCGAGGGATCACTGATGTGAACAGTGCCAGTATTGGCATAGAAATTGTCAATCCGGGGCATGAATGGGGATATCGACCGTTTCCCGAGGAGCAAATGGATACGGTAACACGTTTGGTGGCTGAGATCGTGGGAACTTTCAGCATCGAACCGCGCAATATCGTCGGGCATAGCGATGTTGCCCCCGCACGCAAGGAAGACCCCGGCGAGCTTTTCGATTGGGAGCGGCTGGCTAAACTGGGTCTGGCGGTGGCACGGCCTAAAGAAAGACTGGTCGATCCGGAATGGACCGATGCGGCATTTCTTTTGGCTCTTGAGCGCTATGGCTATGGCATCGCCGACGGTCGGTCTGCTGTAGTCGCATTCCAGCGCCGGTTTCGCCCTGAAAATCTTGACGGTATTATCGACGGCGAGTGCAGGGCGATACTTTTGAGCCTGCTCTTGGAAAACGAAGACGGAACTGCTAGCTAACTTTTGCCAGAGGGTCGGGCGACCGCTGCCAAGTGGGTAACCGCTTGGGGGAGGAAAGTCCGGGCTCCAGCGAGGAACGGTGCCGGGTAACTCCCGGCGAAGGTGACTTCAGGGAAAGTGCCACAGAAATCATACCGCCCTGCTTCGGCAGGGTAAGGTCGAAACGGTGCGGTAAGAGCGCACCGCGCTGCTGGTAACAGCGGCGGCATGGCAAACCCCACCGGGAGCAAAACCGAATAGGGACGGCGCGCCTCTAGGGGTGGGCATCCTCCTGCCTAGTCGTCCGGGTTGGTTGCTAAAGGACAGTGGCAACACTGCCCGTAGAGGAATGGTCGCACATCCGCTTATGCCAAGGCTACAGCGGAGGACAGAACCCGGCTTACAGACCCTCTGGCGCTTTTCGCAAGATTTTAATGATAGCAACCACAGGATTACCCGAGGCCCCCTTACGCGTGCGTAACGTTTACATGTGGTGCCAATTATGGTCTTTAATGTTCACAAGTATGTTTTCAGAGGGGAAAGCCGATGTCCATCGTAGATCGCGTAAAAGGGATACTTTTTAAACCTTCCGAAGAGTGGGAGATTATTGCGAATGAGCCGGCAACGGTTGCCAGTTTGTTTACCGGCTATGCTGCCATTCTTGCACTGATTCCGGCCATAATCGGCGTGCTTGCGGCTTTGCTTTTAGGCTCATTAATAGCAAACTATGCCGGAGGTGGGATTGGAGCGTTGAGCACCAGTGCACTGATTATGCAGCAGGTTTTGGGATATTTTCTTGGACTGGCACTGGTTTTAGGAATGGGCTTTCTGGTCAGCGCAATATCCCCAGGATTCAATGGCAAACAGGATCTTGTGCAAAGCACCAAGCTCATAGTTTATGCAGGAACGGCGACTTGGGTATCGGCGTTATTTCTCATCATCCCGGTATTAGGTATTTTGCTGTATCTCGCTGGTTTGGCCTATTCGGTTTATCTCATTTATTTGGGTGTGAGGCCATTGTTGGGTGTTCCGCAAGAGAAAGTCATGGGCATGACGGTAGTGATCGTTCTTGCATATATTGTCGCCGCCATTGTGATGTATCTTGTTCTCCAAGGTCTCGGTGGTGCTGGAGGTATGGGGACGATGCCCGGCGCATAATAATTGCAGTCTAGTGCCTAGCTTTGGAGCCATGCCACCGCTAAAGGGGCGGCATGGCTCGTTCTTCACGCAATGATTTCGGTTTTCCCCGCTGGCGCGGTTATGGAAGCTCGCGTGAGGCACTCCAAGTGCGGTTGTGTGACCGTTATGGTTGCAACCGTGCGGGCAACTGTCCTGCACCCAAATCGCCCAATAACCCCGATCGCTGGATGTTTTGCGAGGAGCATGCTGGCGAGTATAATCGCGGATGGGATTATTTCGAGGGCCTGACGAAGGAAGAGGCCGAGCAACGCGAGGCCAATGAGAAACGCGACTTTTCCGGTTATAAGGAGGCCGCCCATTATGGTTGGGCAGGGTCTGGCGACGGCAGCCGCACTCGCGACGAAATGCATGCGCTGGATATATTGGGCTTAGACAGTGATTCGACCTTCGAGGATGCGAAAAAAGCATGGCGCCAAATCGCCAAGCTAACCCATCCAGACGTTAATCCCGGTAATGCCGATGCGGCTAAAGCGTTTCAGGCAGGGCAGGCGGCGTATGACGTCCTGCGCGTTGCCGAAGAACGGCGGGAATGGAAGGGATGAAGCTCAGCCGTTTTACCTATTTGCTGGTTGTTCTCGCGCTTGCGCTTCGGATGGCGGTGCCAGCGGGGTGG
>JANMPK010000117.1:0-3874 GCA_031369825.1 Sphingomonadales bacterium | reverse complement strand
ATGCTGCGCATTGCTCTCGATTGGCTCCCCAAGGTGCCAGCGCCGCCCACTCCTTGAGTTTGTTCATTGCGCATTAGGATATGGATCTCTATATGGGGGGCACACGCGGCCTCCCCCCGGGAGTGTCCGTTTCCCGCAAGGGAACTAAAAGCCGAGGCAGTCCTAACGGGCTGCCTTTGGTTTTTGGCATTCGCGAGAATATTGGCCATGTAATCCACTGTGAACTTGCACAGTTTTCTGCGGCATTCGCCTAACGCCGCTCCCCAAAAAACGCCCTCAGCAACTCCGCCGCTTCATCCGCCGCAATCCCCGCATAAACCTCTGGCCGATGATGCACGGTTGGTTGCTCGAATAACCTCGGCCCATGCGCCACTGCACCGCCTTTGGGGTCGTCGGCGCCGTAATATAGACGTGCTATCCGCGCATGGGCGATAGCGCCTGCGCACATTGCGCAGGGTTCCAGCGTTACCCATAGATCGCAGCCCACCAAGCGGTCGTTGCCCAGAAACGCCGCCGCCTCGCGCATCGCGATCATTTCGGCGTGGGCGGTGGGGTCGTGGCTGGCGACGGGGCGGTTTGCGCCTCGGCCGATAATTTTGCCATCCTTGACCACCAGCGCGCCAACCGGCACTTCGCCAGCCGTTGCCGCCGCTCTCGCCAGCACAAGCGCTTCTTCCATCATTTCGCGGGCTTTGGTCAGCGGCATCCGGCTTCGCTAGCGGCTATTGGCCCGTTTGACCATATCGGGTGCTTGACCTTTTCGGCTTCCAAGGTTAGGGGCAGCGACTTTCGCGGGACAGTGATTCCGCACCACATCATTTTTACAGGATACATATCATGGCGCGCATCTGCGAACTCACTGGCAAAGGCCGTATGGTCGGCAACAATGTGAGCCACGCCAACAACAAGACAAAGCGCACGTTTCTGCCGAATTTGCAGAATGTGACCTTGTTGTCGGACTCGATGGAACAGGGCTTCAAATTCCGCGTATCGACTTCGGGCCTGCGCTCGGTTGAACATGTTGGCGGCCTCGACAACTGGTTGTTGAAGACCAAGAACGAGAAGCTGTCTTTGAATGCCCGCAAGGTGAAGAAAGAAATCGCCAAGAAGATGACGGCTGCGGCCTGATTTTTGGCAGCTGCTTACGCGGCCAGTCTACAGCGAATCAAAACCGGGGGCGGGTGACGCTTCCGGTTTTTTCTTTTGCACCCGTTCGGACAGACGAAATTTCATCAACAATGTGCGTTGCCAGATATTGAAATTATTATCTGAAATCAGCCAGATGATGGTATTCTTGCCATCCCGCGTGATCGCTATTCCTTCCATATTATCGACCAATAATGGTGCGGCCAGAGTAGCGATGACTTTACCCACGACGATAGTTCCGGCTTTGATTTCTGCAGGATTAAGCACCGTCAACTTGGCGGAAAAACCATTGGGAAAAGCGATGCTGCGGTTCAGCATCAACAGCCTGCCGTCGGGAAGCACCGTGCCATCGGTAACGCGGTAGCCCGCAGGTGGGCGGTAGCTGAACGACGCAATGCCTGTTCCCGCCTCGACTGGATCGCCTGAAAACAGCAACGCAGGATGGACATCTGGCTCAAGTGTTTCGGCGACCACCACAAAGCGCCCATCTGGCATGCGGATTAATGTTTCAGCGCCTTTATTGTCGGACCAGCCCTGCATTTCGGCGGGACGAACAATGCCGTTTGACCGGGCAAAAGATCGTGAGAACCGGCGAATCGTATGTTTCACTTCATAACTCACCCAGAATTGGCCGCTGTCGGCGTCATAAGTAATGCCCTCGCTGTCACGGTCCTTGTAGGTTTTGCCGGCGCCTTGCGATTCTGGAAGCGGCGCGATGAAAGGCCGGTCGGTGCGGTCGTCGCTGGTCAGGCCAAATCCGATAAGCGTGCCAGCGTCGCTGACCCCGATAAAGCGGCCGTCCGGTAAAGCGGTAAGCGCGGAGATGCCCCCAAAGTCGGTATTGCCGCTGCCCAACTCCCACGCTTGCAAAAAAATCAACTCTCCAACGCGGCGCACGCCTGGATGCGCAGGATCAAGCGTGAGCGGCTTCATGCCGATGTTCTGGCTGTTGTTTTTGTAAACACTACGCACTCCGCCGACCGAGATGGTTGCGAGCAACAACACAAGTAAGATTCGGAACGATTTGGCGATCATCCCACGCGCCATAGCCGTTCATGAAAACGAACCCAAGTATGAACGCAAAATAACGGCACATTCAGCAAACGCTCAAACTGGCAGGGCCATAAAGACCTCGTTGGGGCAACAACGCACCGCCCGCCTTCACTCCAAATAGGGGGATGGGCCAGAATGGAGAAAAGACATGACTATCAAGAAAAGCATTGGCGCGCTGGTCCTCGCTGCAACGGCGATTACCGGCTTTACCGCAACCCCAGCGATGGCGCGTGACCGTTATGAAGATGGCTATCGTTATAACGATGATCGCGACTACCGCGAATATCGTAACGACCGCCGCGACTATCGCCGTGGTGACCGCTATTATCGTAACAATAATCGCTGCGACAAAGGCACCGGCGGCACCATCATCGGGGCAGTAGCAGGCGGCTTGCTCGGTAACGAAGTGGCCCGTCGTGGCAACCGGACCGAAGGCGCCATCATCGGTGCAGCGGTCGGTGCATTGGCTGGCCGTGCGATTGATAAGTCGGACAGCAACTGCCGTCGTCGTCGCTAAAGTTTAACGAAATTCCGTCCGGCGGTGGTCCCTGAACCTTATCCGCTGCCGGACGGTAATACGCCTCTTCGGGGGTAGGCCGATGTCCGAAAGGGCGTCGGCCTTTTCGTTACAACTGAAACTTGTCGGGCCTGCAAATATCCGGCAAAGCGCGGGGCATGACCCTATCACTCGATTCCGCCCGCGCCGCCGTCCGTCCACTCCACCGCATGCCTGAAGCAGAGGTGCTGGCACCATTGGTGATTGCTGCCCGAGTCGATGGCCGTGAGCGCGCCGCAGTCATCAAGCAGGCGCGGGATCTGCTCGCCGATTTGCGGACAGCCCAGACCGATAGTTGGGTCAATCAATTCCTGCAAGAATACCGGCTCGGAACCGAAGAAGGCACGGCTTTGCTGTCGCTGGCCGAGGCATTTTTGCGTGTGCCGGACCCGGAAACCGCCGACTTGCTGATCGCCGACAAACTGACCGATGCCGATTGGCGCGGGCATAAGGGGCAGTCGTCGAGCATGCTGGTCAACAGCGCGACATGGGGGCTGGTGCTGGGCAAAGCGGTGCTGGGCGACAGCAACAGCAGCCTGAAGCGGCTGATCGCGCGCGCGGGTGAGCCATTAGTTCGCCAAGGCGTGGGGGCGGCGATGCGGCTGATGGGGCAGGTGTTTGTTATGGGCCGGACCATCGAGGAAGCCATGAAGCGGATGGAGGCAAAGGAAAATCGCGGCTTTACCGCCAGCTTTGATATGCTCGGCGAAGCCGCACGGACCAAGGCCGATGCCGAACGCTATTTCGAATCCTATGTCGGGGCGATTGCCGCCGTCGGTAAGAACGCGGCGCGCGGGCATAGCGTGTCTGTAAAGCTCTCTGCGCTGCACCCGCGATATGAAACGGCGCAGGCTGCGAATTGCGTGCCTGAACTCGCCGAAATGGTCCGCGAGCTGGCACGGTCGGCATCGTCGCTGGGTGTGCAATTGACGGTCGATGCTGAAGAGGCGGCGCGGTTGGAGATGAGTTTCGACATCATTGAACGTGTGGCGCGCGATCCCGCTCTGGCTGGCTGGGATGGCCTCGGCATGGCGGTCCAGGCTTATTCGAAACGGGCACGACCGACGATTGCCTGGGCCAATGCGCTCGGCGAGTCGACGAAGGGCGGTGTCGTCGAAG
>JANMPK010000106.1:0-4543 GCA_031369825.1 Sphingomonadales bacterium | reverse complement strand
CCAGACGGCATATTATCGAGGGTTGGAATGTCGCCGAACTTGACCAAATGGCGCTGCCACCATGCCACAAAACCTATCAGTTTCATGTTGCTGACGGCGTGCTTAGCTGCATTCTGTTCCAGCGCTCCTGTGATCTCGGGCTTGGTTTTGCGTTTAACGCGTTTTCCGGTGCGCTACTGACGCGGATGTTGGCGGCGGTGTGTGGATATCAAGCTGGCGAGCTGATTTGGCAGGGCGGGGATGTGCATTTATATCTGAATCACGCTGAACTGGTGGAAGAGCAACTGTCGCGTTCGCCTTCAGGAGCCCCCAAATTGAAGTTGTTGCGGACGCCGGATAGTATTTTTGATTTCAGAATCGAAGATTTCGAGGTGCTGGATTACGCGCCACAAGCCCATATTTCCGCGCCTGTAGCAGTATAATTTGTTATTAGGACAGCTATATTGACCTAAAGGAATAGTTGTAATAAAATAACAATTGCCGACAATAAAATTCTTGATTCGATTCAGCTATTCTGCGGCGTAGGGAGAGCAATATGGCATATAGTCCGAAGGACAATCTTGCGCCGCTGCGGCTGCATGTGCCTGAGCCGAAATTTCGCCCCGGAGATGCAGCTGATTTCAGTAATATCGTCGTTCCAGCTGTCGACGAATATGCAAAACCTGATGAAAATATATTGCCCGCCGATATTCATCCGCTGGCTTATGGTCTGGTTCGCGTGCTGGACGATGATGACATTGCCAAGGGGAGCTGGAATCCAAGCCTGGGCGCCGACCGCATGCGATTGATGTTGCGGAATATGCTTATGGTCCGTGCATTTGATGACCGTATGTTCCGTGCGCAGCGGCAGGGCAAGACCAGTTTCTACATGAAGTCAACAGGTGAAGAAGCAACGTCGGTTGCGACCACAATGGCGTTGCACCGGGATGACATGTGCTTTCCTAGCTATCGTCAGCAAGGCATTCTTATTACTCGTGACTATCCATTAATTGAAATGATGAATCAGATCTATTCGAACCGCGGTGACAAGCTAAAGGGCCGCCAGTTGCCGATCATGTATTCGGCAAAGGATTATGGCTTTTTCAGCGTTTCAGGCAATCTCACGACGCAATATCCGCAGGCTGTGGGTTGGGCAATGGCATCGGCCTCACGCGGTGATACACGGATATCGGCCGTATGGTGCGGTGATGGCTCGACGGCGGAAGGCGACTTCCATAGCGCATTGACATTTGCGGCGGTCTATAACGCACCAGTGGTCTTTCAAGTCGTTAATAATCAATGGGCTATATCCTCTTTTTCAGGATTTGCTGGAAGTGAAAGAACGACCTTTGCCGCGCGTGCCATCGGGTATGGCATCGCCGGTTTGCGGGTGGACGGCAATGATGTGCTGGCAGTTTATGCGGCGATGCAATGGGCCGCCGACCGCGCACGGACCAACAACGGACCAACGCTGATCGAGTATTTCACCTATCGCGGCGAGGGGCATTCGACTTCTGATGATCCAAATGCCTATCGCCCCGCTGAAGAATATGCATCGTGGCCACTCGGTGATCCTGTCGACCGTTTGAAAGCGCACCTAATCAAATTGGGCGAGTGGGATGATGAGCAACATGCTGCATTGCTGATCGAACTGTCTGACCAGGTCAAGGCGACGCAAAAGGACGCCGAAAAGAATGGCATATTGGGCCACGGCCTACACCATTCGTTTGAAACGATGTTCGAAGATGTGTTCGAGGAAATGCCGTGGCATCTGAAAGAGCAATGCGAACAGGTGCTGGAGGAACAAAACGACAAATTTGGTCCCGATTGGAAGGCATCATAATGTCCCAAGCTGTGACCAAAACTATGAACATGATTGAAGCGATCAACAGCGCGATGGACATCATGCTGGCGCGTGACCTCGAAGTGGTCATCATGGGCGAAGATGTCGGCTATTTCGGCGGTGTGTTCCGCGCGACGGCCGGATTGCAGAAAAAACACGGCAAAACACGGGTGTTCGACACGCCGATTAGCGAATGCGGGATTATCGGAGTTGGCGTTGGTATGGCTGCTTATGGCTTGCGCCCGGTCCCCGAAATCCAGTTCGCCGATTATATCTATCCTGGCCTAGACCAGCTGGTCAGCGAAGCCGCGCGACTGCGTTACCGGTCGGCAGGTGATTTCATCTGCCCGATGACGGTGCGCTCGCCCTTTGGTGGCGGAATTTTCGGTGGGCAGACACACAGCCAGAGCCCTGAAAGCCTGTTCACTCATGTTTGCGGTATCAAGACCGTAATCCCTGCAACGCCCTATGATGCAAAAGGGCTATTGATCGCGGCGATCGAGGATAATGACCCGGTCATCTTCTTCGAACCCAAGCGCATCTATAATGGACCATTTAGTGGCTATTATGATCGCCCGGTTGAGCCCTGGTCAAAGCACGAAGGCAGCGATGTTCCCGAAGATTATTACCGGATTGAATTGGGTAAGGCCGCAACTATCCGTGAGGGGCAGGCTGTTACCGTGCTCTGTTACGGCACGATGGTTCATGTCGTAAAGGCGGTGGTGGCCGATCTTGGCATCGACGCTGAAATTCTCGATCTGCGTTGTTTGTTACCGCTCGATGTTGAAGCAATCGAAACATCGGTCAAAAAGACCGGGCGCTGTATGGTGGTACATGAAGCAACCAGGACCAGCGGTTTTGGTGCCGAATTGGCAGCTTTGGTGCAGGAACGCTGCTTTTATCATTTGGAAGCACCGGTCGAGCGCGTCACTGGATTTGACACGCCCTATCCACATAGCCTTGAATGGGCATATTTTCCCGGGCCAATCCGCATCGCCCGCGCTTTTGAAAAAATTATGAAGGATGGGGGGCTTTAGTCATGGCAAAATTTCTCTTCAATCTGCCCGATATAGGTGAAGGCATTGCGGAAGCGGAGATTGTCGCCTGGCACGTCCAGGTCGGTGACACGATAACCGAGGATCAACCGATTGCCGACATGATGACCGACAAGGCAACTGTTGAAATGGAAAGCCCGGTTTCAGGGGTGGTAACAAAGGTTGCTGGCGAGGCCGGTGATATCATTGCCATAGGGTCGATGCTGATCGAGATCGAGACCGAAAGTGACGTCAGTGACGTCACTTTTGAAGCAGCAGCATCAGAGCACAAAGCAGAAGCGCCTGAACCGGTTGCTGCAGTAGCGCAGCCAGAACCTGTAGCCGCACTACCGGTGGTTTCTGCAAAAGAAATATCTGAAAAACAAAACGTTAAACAAGAAATACAGATAACAGCGTCTCCCGCTGTACGCGCTCGCGCGAGTGCACTTGGTGTCGAATTAAGTGACGTCAAGACGGCAGGCGGACATGTTCGCCATGCTGACCTAGATGCCTATTTAAGCTATGGATCAGGGCAGGGCTATCGCGCGCCACACGCGTCCAGCAAGCGCGATGATGAGGTCATCAAGGTCATCGGCATGCGCCGCCGGATTGCCGAAAACATGGCTGCATCGAAGCGTCATATTCCGCATTTCACCTATGTCGAAGAAATTGACGTGACCGCGATTGAAGCGATGCGCGCCGACCTGAATGATAATCGTGGTGTAAAGCCAAAGCTGACTTTGTTACCGCTTTTGATCGTAGCGATTTGCAAAACCATCCTGCAATTTCCGATGATAAATGCGCGTTATGATGATGAAGCGGGCGTGGTAACGCGGCACGGATCTGTGCATCTCGGCATGGCGACGCAAACCGACGCAGGCCTGATGGTGCCGGTAATCCACGACGCGCAGGACCGTAATATCTGGCAATTGGCCACTGAAATTGTCCGTTTGGCCGCCGCAGCGCGCGATGGCACAGCAAAGAGCGATGAATTGTCCGGCTCAACGCTCACTGTGACGTCTCTTGGGCCTCTGGGTGGGATAGCTACCACGCCGGTCATAAACCGCCCTGAGGTGGCTATAATCGGCCCTAACAAGATTGTGGAGCGCCCGATGTTTGTTGGCGATGCAATTGAGGCGCGCAAACTCATGAATCTGTCGATCAGCTGCGATCACCGTGTGGTCGATGGCTGGGATGCTGCAAGCTATGTGCAGGCGCTTAAGAAAATCATCGAAACGCCGGTTTTGCTGTTCGCCGACTAGAATTTGAACCCGGCGAGGCTTTCCTGGTCGAATTTCAGTTTAAGGGTGATGAACGGCCCAGAACGCGTGTAGCGGCTGTCCTCGAAATCGCGATCTTCAAAGCCGACGATATTGTAACCCAATGAAATATTGGCGTTCTTGAACGGCGTGACGGTCAGCACTGGTCCACCTGAATAAGCGATGTTCTTGCCATTGGTGCCGATCCGCACGGTTCCGGCCGCGCCAATGTCAGCGACATCGCTCAGGTCGAACTTCATGTCGGCACCGACGATATTGCTCCAGCCTTTGACATCGTCCTGGCCGAACTTGTCGAAGACATAGCGCGTGCCCCAGAAAAACGCATATTCGCCGCGCTCGATGAACAGCCCGTCATCCTGGTCAATCGGCGTGTAATTGACCGACAGGCTGTTAACGACGCGCCGCGA
>JANMPK010000012.1:0-2752 GCA_031369825.1 Sphingomonadales bacterium | reverse complement strand
GCCCGGTGAGAAATCTCATCGTCGATTTCGTCGAGACCGAATCGCGACAGAAACATGACGGCATCCCGAACAACCGCGTCATTGCCTTTAGACAGCACTTCAATCCACGCCATCCGGCTGACCCACATCCGCGCGCCACTCGCGGCAATGCGCACAATTTCCCGCTGTGCCGGATCATGTTCCAGAAGCGAGTCGATCAAGATATTGGCATCCAGGCTATAGCCGCTCATGCAGCCTTCTTTTTATGCTTCGCCGCAGCTTTTTGCGTCAACGCAAGATAATGCGCTCGCTCCTTGTCATCATATTCGTCGAACATGTCGGGCGATTCCGCGCGCACCTCTTCATAATCATCGTCCCAAGGTCGAGTCCATTCGGCGTGGCGTTTGCGATCATATTCAGTTGGCTCGATTTCAACGCCATGCCGCGCCCAAAGTCCGAAATATTTTTCAAACCCGTCCTTGCCGAAAATCTGAAGATACTCGGAAACGGCTTCGCGCAATACAGCCGCGCGCGACTTGCCATCGCGCTTTGCGATTTCGTCCAGCTTGCGAACATCGTCCGCCGGGACATCTACAAGGAATCTACCCATAATGATATTATGATATCATATCATGATATCATGTCAAGCTTCGAGTTCTGCGACTGCCTGTATCGCTTCCACGCGAGCCCAGACATCATCTGACATTGTATGCCTCCACGAACCGGAAACCATTTTGCGGAAATCCCGACTTGATTTGGAAGTTTGCTCAACCCGATCAATGTAATTCTCGCCGTGAAACCCCATCAAGTGCTCAAACGGGCCAGCAGCCAGCGCGAAGATTTCGCATTCATCAGTCGCCTTTTCCACGGCAATCTGGATAAACTCCCACTGAACGTCCGGTGAGGCGGTGAAGTTCATGAGCACTACCGCATCGCCATGATTATCGGTCGATTCTTCTTCGCGGTCTTTCGCCCTGACTTCCTCAAGCCAACCCATTGCAAGCGCCTCAAGTTTTTCGCGCGGCCAGTTGCTCACTTCTTCTCCGCCTTCTTCTTCCGCATCGCGTCGTGGAAGCGATCGGCCCAGCCGGGCTTTACCATTTGCTCGGCGCGCACCATGCGGAGTTCGCCGTCGGCTACGTCGCGTGATACTGCGCTGCCAGCCGCGACGATTGCGTCTCGGCCGATTTTTACCGGCGCGATTAGTGCGCTGTTCGAACCGATAAACGCGCCCTCGCCAATCACCGTCTGATATTTGAAATAGCCATCATAATTGCAGGTGATCGTCCCCGCGCCGATGTTCGCGCCCGCGCCGATGGTTGCGTCACCCAGATAGGTCAGGTGGTTGGCCTTGGCACCCTTGCCCAGATGCGCTTTTTTGGTTTCGACGAAATTACCGATCTTGGCCTTTTCCTCCAGTACCGTGCCGGGGCGGAGGCGCGCGAAGGGACCGACTTCGCAGCCGCTGGCGATCTGCGCGCCTTCAATGTGAGAATTGGCGCGGATTTTGACGTTATCCGCAACGCTTACTCCGGGGCCGAAAAAGACATTGGGCTCGATCACCACATCGCGGCCAAGCTTCGTGTCCCACGCAAACCACACCGTCTCCGGCGCGATCAACGTTGCGCCGTCTTCCATCGCCTGCACTCGCCGCCGCGCCTGACACTCGGCCTCCATCGCGGCCAGCTCGCCGCGGCTGTTGATGCCAGTCACGTCATAAGGGTTGGTCTTGACGACATAGCAATGCCGCCCGTCGGCAACTGCGATATTGACGATATCGACCAGATAATATTCGCCTGCCGCGTTGTCGTTGGTCACGCGCGCCAGCAGCGGGAACAGGTCGCGTGATTTGACCGCCATCAGGCCGCTGTTGCACAGCTTAGTCTTGCGCTGCGCATCGGTCGCGTCCTTATGTTCGACCATCCATTCGATACGGTCGTTCTGCGTGACGATGCGACCATAGCTTTGCATGTCTTCAGGCTCGAAGCCGAGCACAATCACCGCCGGATCGTCATCTTCATGCAACCGGTCGATCATCAGCTGCATCGTTTCGGTCGGCACAAACGGTACGTCGCCATAGAGGATGAGCACATCGCCATTGAAGCCCTTGAGCGCAGCCTCTGCCTGTTGCACCGCATGACCGGTGCCGTGCTGCGGTTCCTGCACCGCGAATTCTACGGAACTGCCCAGCGCGGCTTCCAGCTGTTCTTTACCGCTGCCGACCACAACGACCTTTTTCGCAGGATTCAGCGCATCGACCGCATCCATCAGGTGCATCAGCATCGGGCGACCCGCAATCGGATGCAGCACCTTGTGCAGGTCGGATTTCATGCGGGTGCCCTTGCCCGCAGCGAGGATGATGGCGGCTATTTCTGTCATGGACTGCGTCATGCCAGCAAATTGTTGCGGTTTCCAGAACTTGCGGCCAATTGGAGACGATATGACAAAATTTCCTTTCGACATCATCGGCTTCGATCTGGACGGCACTTTGGTCGATACCAGCGGCGACCTGACCGCAGCAGTCAATCATGTGCTGGTAGGCGTCGGTAGACCGCCGGTTTCGGCGGAAATGGTGAAAAAATATATCGGCGGCGGGGCGAAGCTGATGCTGGAACAGGGCATGTTGGCCACCGGCGGCATTCCCGATGGCGAATTCAAACCTTATTACCGTCAACTACTTAGCTATTATGAAGCCAATGTATCGGTCCACAGCCGCCCGTTCGATGGCGCGCTAGCATTGCTGGATGAACTCGACGATATGGGCGTGCGGTAT
>JANMPK010000477.1:0-3028 GCA_031369825.1 Sphingomonadales bacterium | reverse complement strand
CCCTTGACCCGGCCGCCCTCCGGCGTTAATGGCGCGCATTCCCAAGGCCGGAGTTTTTGATTCTCTTCGGTCCTTATGGAAGAACTCAGAATAGCAGCACATTGTGTGATCGGCCGGGTGGGCCAAAGGCTGAGCCTCCACCGCAAACACGCCTTGCCATCTAAAGTAACCGCTTAACAAAGGTGAAGATATGCCAACGATTAACCAGCTGGTCCGCAAGGGCCGGACCCCGCAGAAGGCCAAGTCAAAGGTCCCTGCGATGGAGCAAAACCCGCAAAAGCGCGGCGTTTGTACGCGCGTTTATACAACGACCCCGAAAAAGCCGAACTCGGCTTTGCGTAAAGTTGCGAAGATCCGTCTGACCAACCAGCGCGAGGTCATTTCCTATATTCCCGGCGAAGGCCACAACCTCCAGGAACACAGCGTTGTGCTGATCCGTGGCGGTCGTGTCCGCGATCTTCCCGGCGTTCGCTACCACGTCCTTCGCGGCGTGCTCGATACGCAGGGCGTCAAAGACCGCAAGCAGAGCCGCTCCAAATATGGTGCCAAGCGTCCGAAATAAACGGACCTGCTTTCATGAGCCCCAGGCGCGCATTCGCTGCCTTGGGCTAGAGATAAAGGAAATAGAATATGTCACGTCGTCGTCGTCCCGAAAAACGCGTAATCCTTCCCGATCCCCGTTATGGTGATCTGGTCTTGTCGAAATTCATGAACAACCTGATGCTCGATGGTAAAAAATCCGCCGCAGAACGGATTGTTTATGGCGCACTCGAAACTGTCGAGCAACGCGCGAAGAAAAATCCGGTGGAAACATTCCACGAAGCGCTCGACAACGTAAAGCCCGGCATCGAAGTCCGCAGCCGCCGCGTCGGTGGTGCGACTTATCAGGTGCCTTGCGAAGTGCGTCCGGAACGTGCGCAAGCACTTGCCATCCGCTGGTTGATTACAGCGGCGCGTAACCGCAGCGAAACCACGATGGCCGCCCGGTTGTCGGGTGAGTTGATGGATGCCGCATCGAACCGCGGTAACGCTGTCAAAAAACGTGAAGATACGCACCGTATGGCCGAAGCCAACCGTGCATTTGCACACTACCGCTGGTAACATAATCCCCTGGGTCGTTTCGGTGACCCACCTTTGGAGTAAAGAATATGGCACGCAGCCATCCACTCAGTATGTATCGCAACATCGGTATTATGGCGCATATTGACGCCGGTAAAACCACGACCACCGAGCGTATCCTGTTTTACACCGGCAAGTCGTATAAAATCGGTGAAGTTCATGACGGCGCGGCGACGATGGACTGGATGGAGCAAGAGCAGGAGCGCGGGATCACGATCACGTCGGCTGCGACGACATGTTTCTGGAACGATCACCGGATCAACATTATCGACACCCCGGGCCACGTTGACTTCACGATTGAAGTTGAGCGTTCGCTGCGTGTGCTCGACGGAGCGGTTGCTTGCTTCGACGGCGTTGCCGGTGTTGAGCCTCAGTCCGAAACCGTATGGCGTCAGGCCGATAAATACGGCGTGCCGCGCATGTGCTTTATCAACAAGCTCGACCGCACCGGTGCAAATTTCAAATATTGCGTACAGTCTATCATCGACCGTCTCGGCGCGCGTCCTGCTGTGCTCTACATTCCGATTGGTATCGAAGCCGACCTGAGGGGTCTGGTCGATCTCGTCGAAAACCGTGCGATCATCTGGAAGGACGAAGCTCTGGGCGCTGAATTCTTTTATGAAGAAATCCCGGCGGACCTTGCCGCAGAGGCCGCAAAATATCGCAGCGAACTGATCGAACTTGCGGTCGAGCAAGACGATGCCGCGATGGAATCGTATCTGGAAGGCAATGAGCCCGACGTCGCTACGCTGAAAGCGCTGATCCGAAAGGGCACGCTCAACCAGTCTTTCGTGCCGGTTTGTTGTGGTTCGGCGTTCAAGAACAAGGGCGTTCAGCCGTTGCTCGACGCCGTGGTCGATTATCTGCCTTCGCCGCTCGACATCGAAGACGTGCAAGGCTTGCACATGGATACGCTCGCGCCCGACAGCCGTCCACCTGCCGACGATGCGCCGTTCAGCGCATTGGCGTTCAAGGTTATGAACGATCCGTTTGTTGGTTCGCTGACCTTCATCCGCATCTATTCGGGTTCGCTGCTTAAGGGCACTTATCTGAACTCGGTGAAGGACAAGAAGGAAAAAGTCGGACGTATGCTCGAAATGCATGCCAACGAACGTAAGGACGTTGACGAAGCGTTTGCAGGCGACATCATTGCTCTTGCTGGCATGAAAGAAACCACCACCGGCGATACATTATGTGCCGAACGTTTCCCGATTATCCTTGAGCGGATGGAATTCCCTGATCCGGTTATCGAATTGTCGGTGGAACCAAAGACCAAGGCTGACCAGGAAAAGATGGGCATCGCGCTCAACCGCCTGTCAGCTGAAGATCCCTCGTTCCGCGTTTCGACCGATCACGAATCGGGTCAGACGATCATCAAAGGGATGGGCGAGCTTCATCTCGACATCATCGTTGACCGTATGCGCCGCGAATTCAAGGTTGAAGCCAATGTCGGCGCGCCGCAGGTGGCTTACCGCGAATATCTCGCGCGCGAAGTCGACGTCGATTACACCCACAAAAAGCAATCCGGCGGTTCGGGTCAGTTTGGCCGCATCAAGTTCACCGTAAAACCGGGCGAGCGTGGAACCGGCGTTACCTTCAAGGACGAAGTCAAGGGCGGCAACATTCCCAAGGAATATATCCCGTCTGTTGAAAAGGGTATGCGCGAAACCGCAGAAAGCGGATCGCTCATCGGCTTCCCGATCATCGACTTCGAAATCACGCTCTATGACGGCGCTTATCATGATGTCGATTCGTCGGCGCTGGCGTTTGAAATCGCCGGACGTGCCGGAATGCGTGAAGCCGCGCAGAAGGCGGGGATCAAGCTGCTCGAGCCGATCATGAAGGTCGAGGTCGTCAGCCCCGAGGACTATCTGGGCGACGTCATCGGTGACATGAACAGCCGCCGCGG
>JANMPK010000455.1:0-8395 GCA_031369825.1 Sphingomonadales bacterium | reverse complement strand
GCTTGTTTTCCGGGCTCGATGCGGCAAAGGCACCCGCCGCACCTGACGCGATATATTGCAGCGTTCCAAACGGCCTGCCAATATCATTGAGCGCCGCCGTCGGTGAAGTCAGAAAGCCTTTGGGTTTATTGGTGCCGTTGCCGTTCACAAACGCCGCGCCCTCGGCCTTGGCAAATTCGGTGGCGATTTCACCCGCCAGCCAGCCCTCGACATCAAACTGCGCATCGTCGAGCATTGTTTGCGTTGCAGCCGGATTGGCGTACAAATCGCCAAAGCTCGGCACGATTTCGTTGAAGTTCGGCGTGGCGGTTTCAGGCCGAGCCGCCGCTTCGGCGGCCCAGCCAGAGGCAACGCCGTTTTGGGTGACCAGCTTGCGATAGCCCGACGAACCGACGCGCACGACATTGGCAAGCCCACGGATCGGCGAGATTCCTTTCAGCGTCGCATCAATCACCTGGTCAATTTCATGCGGAATGGCATAGCCGCCTTCGGGTGCGGTAACGCCGGAAAAGCTCTTCAGCTCAACCTCGCTGCCGCGCCGCAGATAACCGTTCACAAATGCCGCCCGTGCCGGATCAGCTATGCGGGTTGCGCCCGACAGCATGGGGCGGACAACCGGCACTTCCGCTGTCATCCCTTCAAACACCGCCTCAAGCGGATCAGCTTTTACTTCATAATCCATATTCATTCTCCTTTGGTTGTAAAAAATCAGGCCAATAATTCCGTTCGTGTCGAGCCCTTCGACATGCTCAGGATAAACTTCGGCGCGCTGCGCCGAAGACGAGACACGAGCGGGGCTGGGAAATCCGTCGTTGCTTTTCATTCCACCGCCAGCACCCGCGCCAGCGGTTGCATGGGGTGGGTGACAACACTTACTTCGATAAGATCGAGGTCAGTAAGTTCACGATATGTTCCAGTCAGATCGGAAGTGGCCATCTTGCGAATGCGGTAACCGAACGACAGGCCTGAGCCAGCGCGGATCGCGGGTTCTTCGCCGTCCATCCGGGCAACGATACGAAGCCCGCGTTCGTCTTCGGCCAGACTTTCGACAAAGCCGATCCGCCTGTTCGCGTCATGCTGCCACAGCAGCGGGATGCCAGCCTTTGCGGCCCGCGCAAACGCACCTTTACGGACAATATCCCCGCCCCGGTCAGGCGCGTCGAAGATCGCGGCATAACCTGCTAAACGCATCAAGTTTCTCCGGTATGAATTGATAAGGTGGTTGAGCGCGGTCAGACCGTGCCAGCAAGCCCGGCCCTTCGTGGCTGAAATTATTTCAGCACCAGTTCGGTCAGCCCCAGCTTCACCGCCAGCCCGATCAGCACCAAAGCCAGTGCCATGCGCACCACCCAGCCGATCGCCGCCTTGCGCGCCGACCGTTTGGCATCGCGCCATGCCGACAGCAGCTCGCGCAGCTCGGCCATGTCCTTAGACGCGCCCTCATCGGACAGCCCGAGATGCGCTAACGCCCGCCCTGCGCCGGTTTCGGACGCTTGTTCAAGCAGCGCCTGCAAATTACCTTCACTCATGATAAATTCCTGTCTGTAAATCACCGACATTATAGGTTAAGCACCGCGCATGGGACGGTGGATCAGAATTATTGTCATCATCTTGCTGCTTGTAGCGGGTGCCTATTGGTTCCTGGAACGCAAAGGCATCGAAAACTGCCAGCAACAGGGCCGTTCGTGGGACTATGCCCGTCAGGCCTGTAGCACCGGCTGAACCAGCCCGACCACCGCGCGCTTCTCTTCCAAAGTAAGAAAATCCGCCGCCGATACCTGCGCCCATAATCGCTCGCGGTCCTCACCAAGCGCCGGGATCGCGTCGAGATCAATGCCGAGTTTCAGGTCGTCAAACCAAGGCCGCAACCCTTCGGAAAGCGCCTCCAATATCTTGCCCGCCAGCGGTAATATCGCCTGACGCCACAACGCTTTGTTGGCCTCGCGGTAGTTCGAATAGGTCGCGTCGCCGGGCAGCCCGAGCAACACCGGCGGCACCCCAAAGGCCAAAGCAATCTCGCGTGCCGCACCTTCTTTGAGGGCGACGAAATCCATGTCCGCAGGCGTCAATGACATCGCCTGCCATTTAAGGCCGCCTTCGAGCAGCATCGGTCGCCCGGCATTGCCAGCACCCTGAAAACTGGCGGCAAGCTCTTCCTTCAACCGGTCATGCTGTTCGGGCGATAGAACGCCGTGCTCACCGGGCTCATATACCAGCGCCCCCGAAGGCCGCGCCGCGTTGTCGAGCAACGCCTTGTTCCACTTCGCCGCCGCATTATGGATCGCCACCGCGCCCGACGCCGCCCCCAGACAGCCAAGCCCGTAATGGTCATCGAGCGGGTGATGCCCACGGATATGGATGACATTATCGGCGGGCATCCGCGTCGCCGCCTCACCCGCACGATACACAAAAGCCACCGGCCAGCCGCGCGCGTCGGCCTCGACCGCCACCCGCTCCGGGCGCAGGGCATAAAGCTCACACGGCGCGCCGTCCGGGCCGGGCAGCAATTCGATATAGGCATTACCGTGCAGCAACAAATGCGCCGCCACGGTCTCGATCAGCGCCTGCCCGCCCGAGGTCGCCTTGACCAAGGCAAGCGCCGCCGCAGCTTTGCTGCCATCAGACAAACCATCGGAGGACGTCAGCGGCGCCGAAGCCACCCCCTCCACCACCAACCGCACCGCCCTCTGCGCAATCGCATTGTGGAGATACCCCTCACGCACCTGCGCCTCATAAGACCGCGGCCACTCGCCAAGAGAGTATGGTCCATAGCTGCGCGCCAGCGAGACACGCGTCTTAACCGGACGCAGAAAGCTGCGCCCGGTTGATTTCCAACCGAAGATTTTCATTTTGTTTTCCTTAATATTTAAGGCTTGTTGGTGCCAGTCCCAGAAATGTGAGCTTCACCAATGAATCTGATCAGACGGCCATTACCTATTTTATTATTGTCGTTCGCCAGTTGGCGAAAATCGATCAGTTCTGCTTGAGCAGCTTTGTCACGGCTGTTCTTGGCAATTTGCTTTTGAACTTTTTCAAATTCTCCGCTTAAAAACAACATTGCTAACTTTGCAGCTTCACCTACGCTGCTTGCTTGGATTTCATAATGTTGTTCATCAACACCCGATATGCGTGTGTTGCCCAGAGTCTTTTCTACCCCGAAACCTGCATTTTCAATTGCCGATAACTCGATACCTGCAAACAATGCAGTATCAAAACTCGATTTTAGACTGAGCGCCGCAGTAACGAGATCAAGCTCTGATTTGTCGGCAGCTGCGTAAACCGACAAACCTCCTCCCGAGTCAATTTCCTCGTTGCTTAAAAGGAACGAGTTGATCGTCCATACAGGTAGCAAGTTTGGATCGGTGATCGCATCCGATGTTGATCGATATCTCTCCCACCTCCGAATCCAATCGTCCCCTATCTTGCGATAAAGGATCACTGCATATTGGCCTCTAACGCACTCTGCATCATCTTCTTAGCGAAAGCATTGTTTTCATTTTTAATTGCAGTTTTAGCCAGCTTTCTATCCTTTGCATCACCGCCCAATATCATAATGCGAACGCTACCCGTTCTGATCATAACATCATCAACACCCATCAGTTGCCTAGATATGGTAATAGCATTTGACGGAAAATGTTCAGCGTCGGCAGCATCGTTGAGTAGATCACCAAGCTCAATCTGATCTAAAGCCGCCAGAGAATTTTCATGCAATGCCGCAAACTTCGCACTCAGTTCGACCGTCCTGTCAAAACTATCTTCAGAGCCGAGCAATGGGCGTAATTGAAGCGCTGCCACTGTCAAATGCAGCCGATCAACCTGCGCCGATAAAGCACCAATGTTCTGCCCAGTAGCCATCTTAAGGTCATCCAAGTCTGTTTGAAGACGCTTTACATCACCAAAGGTAATGATTTTATTAGCAGCAGAGGCCGCGTTAGGCTGGTTCACTAACTCTACTTTAGAAGACGGCGACGTCAATGGACTGTAACCGTCAGAAGGCAACGGAGTAAGTGCAGCCGCGCTTGCTGTTACAACATATATGATGCCCGGTGATGTCGTCATTGCATGAGTCCTTGATAGCCTTTATCTATCAGAAAGCTTGCTATTCCAACAAGTTCATCCAAGACTGGCAAGAGATTTCCGTCAGTCAGTTTATCGTCTGCATCAGTATTCACATCCAGCTGATGTACCAAACGCATTTCTGTGGGAGACTGCGACGTCGATATATTTGCTTGTATAGCATCAGCTGTTAAAAGCAGATTCATAACACCTAAAGGTCGAAGCTGATATAAGCGATTGATTGTAAGCCCCTTTTGGACCTTCGATTGGTTTGGAACATTTATTTTAATATCGAAGTCAGCGCCTGACGGCGGCAAAACCGCATCTGTCAGTTGTTGGCGTCCTAGCTCAATCGCTTCTTGCAAATTTTTAGCAATGTCAAAAGCATTGACGATAAGTGCGATGCGCCAAGGGCTATTTGTAAGCTTCAATCTTTCTATTCGGCCTGAAATGAAATCGACGGCAATTTTGACATTGTTCAATGTGCCGGTAACCGATGAGTTTACTACCAGATCAACTCTTCCCGGTGACACTTGGACATGAACAATATTGTCCCCAACAGGAACCATCGCTACCGTGGTTACGGGATTAACGCGCCCATATTGCGCCAATTCTTCATCGAATAACTGTTTCGCAATTTCGTCTGCATTTGGTATGCTGTCTTTGAAAAACAGAGCCAATTGTACGCTCTCAATTTGAGGCATTTAAATTTTTTCCTAAGTTAATGATTCGGTCGATATTCGTTTCGAAATCAGATTGCAAATTGAGTAATCACAACACACTGACCCTCGGCCCCGCCCTTGCCTTTCCCAGCATCAACTCCGTCATCGCCCAAACCAGCGCATCCGCCCTGTCTGGCGACCTTCCTGGGCCTTCATATCCGCCGCCGACCACCAGCCCGCACAGCTCGTCCTCCAGCTCGGGAAATGCGCCGATGTGGAACGCACGGCCAGCCTCATATAAAGCCGCCACCGGCTCTGCCCGCGCCGACTTTCCACGGCTCGCGTGCACCCGCTTGACCGGCATTGCCAGATCCGCGGCCCTCAACGTGCTTTCGACCATGTTGCCGCCCTGATTGTCCTCGGCAACCACACGGTCAGCGCGCCATGCCTCGACCGCGCCTGCCACTGCCCGCGCCCATCCTTCGGGTGATGCGCCGTGGACTGTATGGTCGGCAAGGACATAGGCTTTGCCGTCAACGCCCAGGCCCACGGCCACGATCCCGCACGCGTCGCCGTGTGCCGACACCGGCGGATCGACGCCGATAACGATGCGCTTCATTTCGGGTGACGCGATCACGCGCCGGTCCTCCAGCAAATCGCGCGTCCAAAGCGCGCCCGCGATATCCTCGATCAGTTCGCCCTCAAGCTCCTGCCGCCCCAACCGCGTGCCGCCATAAAGCGCATTCACGCCGTCAATAAATTCGGGTGGCAGGTTCATTACGTTGCGGTCGGTGCGTCCCTTGGTCAGAGCCACGCCCTTTTCGGCCACCAACCGCCGCACCAAAGGCACCGGACGCGGCGTGGTTGTCGCCATCACTTTGGGGTGCTCGCCCAGCCGCAAGCCCAGCATCATATTGTCCCATGTGGCAACGCCGTGCGGCCATTTGGCAATCTCGTCGGCCCAGGCAAATTCATGCTGCGGCCCGCGCAGGCTTTCGGGTTCCGCCGCCGAATAGAGCATGGCCACCGAACCATTCGGCCATGTCAGCTTGCGCAAGCTCGGTTCCCAGTTGACCTTGCCGGCACCGCAACATGCCAATATGCCGCTCTCGCCCTCCACCATCACGCCGCGCGCTTCGGTGATTGTCGCCCCTATCAATGCGATCCGCGCACCGGGGTGCGCCGCTGCCATTTCGCACACCCATTCGGCGCCCATCCGCGTTTTGCCATAACCGCGCCCGGCCATCACCAGCCAGATGCGCCAATCGCCAACAGGAACGTATTGGTCCCAGCGTTGCCAGAATTCCCAGTCGCGCGATTGAAGCGTTTTGGCTTCGTGCCATCTGTTGATTTTTTTCACCATCTGCTCATGCGGAAGCCGGATCAAATCATTGGCCGTCAGCTTCATTCGGCCTCGTCAACAGCAGGCCGACCCTCCAGCGAAATCCCCGCACGTTCGCGCATCTGGGTCAGCTTCAACGTCAGCTGCGCTTTCACTGCGCCGAGATCGACTTTGGTGGTGGCGACCGAAAATGCCGCCGGGCCTTTCACGCTGGCGCGGTGTGCAGTCAGTAACGAGATACCCAGCCGATGCTTTTGCGCGCGCGCTTTCAAAGTGCCGTCGCTGGTTTTGCCGTTCGCGGGCTGCAATGCCTCGGCGAGCATATTGGCCTCCAGCCGTGCATAGCCCTCGCCCAACGCATCCATCCATTCGGCGAGAAAGACTGGCAGGCGGCGGCGCTCTGCATAAGCAGCGTCGCCGTCAATGCCCGCAACACGTGCGGACGCCGAAACATTGGCGGTCTGGGCAAGATGCGCAAGAAATGCTTTGCGGGTTGCGGCGTTGAGACGCGGTGTGTCGGTTTTTGGCACCTTTGCTTTTGCCATTTCAATTCTCCTGTTCTCGATTGGGCAGCCAAAACAAAAAGGGCCTGAGAAGATCGCTCTTCCGGCCCGCTTTTGCACCAAGGTCAGCGCTCCCGAAGAGCCACCGACTTGGGTGCGAATCACAATTTTCGACTATGACAAATACTAACCGATAAGCGTGACGATGTCAATAATTATTTTCCTATCTGGTTATATATTTTATCAATAGCAGCGAATATGCGATGTTCCCTACCCCCTTTCAAACCCCCAGAAACAATTTCAGCGACGGCCATTCATCCGACACCGCCGCGCGCCCTGCTGCTATTGCCGCCTTGATTTTCGCCGGTTTGAATTCCAGCGTATCGGCGGCGTCAAAACCGGCGGGCGGCGCCATTATCCGCACCGGTGCAAAGCTGTACTGCTCCAGTTGCATGTCGAGCGGTAGCAGCGCCTCGGCAATCTGGGCCGGGGTCAACCCGATGTCGACCAGCTTGTGAAACTGCATCTCACGCGCGGCGATCAGGTCGTTGATCAGCATCGCGTTGCCGGTGTCATTAGCCGACACCTCGCTGCCCTGAATGCCGACCGAACGCAGCGCGATGTCGATCAGATTGTCATAGGTTTTGCCCGGCACCGGCACAGGTGCAGGCGGCGACGCGAGCACCACCAGCGCCGCGCGCGGTTTCAGCGCCATTGCGCTCGACAACGGGGTCACATTGCGCACCCCGCCATCGACCCATTGTTCGGTGACACCGGTGGCCGGGTCCTTTGATTTCAGCGGTTGGAAAAACGGCGGTTGCGCGCAACTTGCGTAAACCCAGTCGCCGATATTGGGGTTCTTTTCATCAACATCGACATAGTTGCCGGTCGCCAGACTGACCACGCCGATGCGCAGTTTGCGCCGCGCGGCCTTTATCCGCACCGGGTCGGCATAGGCCTTGATCTTCGCCTTGATCGGCGCGGCGTCATACAGCGAGTCCGCACCGAGCAGCCCTTCGACCACGCCAAAGGTGCGCTTTTTATAAACATCCTTGTTGCCGGTGATCGACAGCCACTGGTTCAGCAAGCCCGGCATATCGTTCATCGCCCCGCCCAGCGCCTGAATCGCGCCGGTCGAAACCCCACAGAAAATGTCGATTTTGACGCCGCGATTGGTGATCAGCTCATCGAGCACACCAACCTGAAACGCACCCTTCGCGCCGCCACCAGACAGCACAACCGCTAATTCTCCGGGCATAAGAAACTCCTTTTATGTGACGCCGCTAAACCGCGCCAGTGGAACCCCCAATCATTGGATTATATCATAAAAATGCAAATGGTTCACCGGCGAATCGCACTATCGTGATCTTGCCTAAATGTGCCATATTGGCGTAACGCTGTTAAGAATTATTTGCCTATATGGTTATTACCCTAGCCCCAGCATCTTGCGTTCGCGTCTGATCCAGTCGGCAAAGCTTGGCCGGGCGTGGATCGCGGTTACATAAGCGGCGAGCTTGGGGTGGGTCGCGGCGTCGGGTGCGATGCCACAATGCGCCAAGTTCACAAACGGGCTGGCAACTGCGATGTCGGCCAGGGTCATGCGGTCAGCGACGAGGAAACCGGATGCGGGCATCACGCTTTCCAGATAGTCATAGAGCACGGGCAGTTCGGCCTCGCCCGCCTTGGCCGCTTCCTCATCACCGTCGCGTCCCAAAAATTTTGGGGCGACAACGCGGTTGAAAAAGACCGCACCGCCCTTCGCACTCAATATCGTATCGGCAAATTCTTCAAACCAGATCGCCCGCGCGCGGTCGGCCGGGTCGGCGGGCAGC
>JANMPK010000397.1:0-3457 GCA_031369825.1 Sphingomonadales bacterium | reverse complement strand
AGCTGCTGTTTCTCGATGAACCAACCGGGGCAATGGATATGCGGACCGAGACAGCATTTGTCGAACGGCTAAAGACCGCACTGTATCCAGGGCAAACCTTGGTCATTTCTACACACCGCCAAGCGGTGCTATCGCTGTGTGACCGGTTAATCGTTATGGACCGTGGTCGCATCATTGCCGATGGCCCACGTGATGCTATCATGGCACAAGCGATCGAAAAGGGTGTTTCGGCATGATCCACGACTATCCCAACCGGCTTGAGGCCATCGCGCTTGATGACGATTTGCCTGTTGCCGCGCCACGGCGTAATCGCAGCTTTATGGCGGTCATACTTACCCTGATAGTGGTAAGCATCGCTCTCGCGATCATCCTGCCCCAAATCGACGTGAAGGCGCTGTATGGACGGCTTATGCAATCTAAGCCTGCCATAACGGCACCAATCCGTACTGCGCAGCAGGCCGCGTTGATTGCTGCAACGCAAGGTGAAGAGGCCAGCATAGTTGTCGAAGGTGATGCCGCCGCTGCGATGAACGCCGCACTGCCATTTTCAACCGCACCGGTTGAAAGCGCCAAGCCATTTTACCTGACTGATACCAGCATGACAAATGGCGAAAAGGCACTGCGCTGCCTTACCCAAGCGGTCTATTATGAGGCAGGTTTTGAACCTGTATCCGGCCGCTACGCGGTGGCACAGGTTATCATGAACCGGATGCGCCATCCGGCATTTCCAAAGTCGGTATGCGGCGTGGTCTATCAAGGCAGCCAAAGACCCGGATGCCAGTTCAGCTTTGCATGCGACGGATCGCTCCTCCGCGCCCCTAGTCCGCGTGCATGGGCCGATGCCCGCCAGGTAGCCAATGATATTCTGACTGGGGCAGTCGCATCGAGCGTTGGCATGGCCACACACTATCATGCAAATTATGTCTCGCCCTATTGGGCACCAAAACTGCATAAGATCAATCAGCTAGGTGCGCATATTTTTTATCGGTGGCCAGGCAATTGGGGCAAGCGGGTGGCGTTTAACGGGGTCTATCGCGGCGGCGAGTTTATCCCGTTGGTATCGAGCCTAGCCAATATCAATGCCAATGCTGAGATGGTTGGCGACGAGGCAGTTTTGACAACAGATATACCTGCACCGGTGCAGGATGTTACCGACCGGCGTGCGGCCAATGATGTCGGCGGACGAATTGACCCCGCCAAAACTTGGCGGCTTACGATACCAATGGGGTCAGAAACCCGCGCAGCAACGCCAGCCCCTGCCAATGTGCAGTTACAGGCCTTGGAGGCTGCACAATGAAATTGAAGCAGTGGTTCGGTAGGCTAGGTGCCAGCGAACGGATTATCTTCTTTAGCGCGCTAGGCCTATCGCTTTTCATATTATGGGCTAGCCTCGCGCAAGTTGACGAGGTTACGCGTGGTCAGGGCCGCGTTATCCCATCATCAAAAGTGCAGCTGGTGCAGGCAGCGGAGCCCTCAACAATATCGGATATTCTCGTCCGTTCCGGCCAATCGGTGCGTAAAGGGCAATTGCTTGTCAGGCTGGACGATACAAGCTCGTCGTCGGAGCTCGGACAATTGCAGACTGAAACCGACCGGCTATCCGCCAGCGCTGAACGCCTGAACCGCGAAGCTGGGGGAGCCGGAGGTGCATGTGTGGGTGTTAGCTGCAACGATGAACTGCGCTTGCAACAGGCGCGCCAATCCGCGCAGCGTAGCCGTGTAAGCGCACTCAGCGCCGGTGTTGAGCAGCGGCGGCGCGACCAGCAGGAGGCGATGGCAACCGTCAGCTCGCTGGAATCCAGCTTAATGCTGGCGCAAGAACAGGTCGATATGCTGCGTCCGTTAGCGCAAAAATCGATTGTGCCGCAAACCGAGCTGCTCACTGCGCAGCGCGAGCTTGTAGACATCAGGGGTCGGCTTGATGCCGCGCGGCAAGGGGTGTCCCGTTCAGCCGCTGCAATCCGTGAAGCGCAGGCACAAGTATCTGAATCTCAATTTCAGTTTCGTCAGGATGCGCTCAATGAACGAAGCCAGATCAGCACCAAGATTGCGGTGAACAAAGAAACAATCCGCGGCGCACAAGGACGGCTCAACCGCGCCGAAATCCGGTCGCCGGTCAACGGCATCGTCAATGATGTGCAGGTTACGACCGTTGGCGGTTTCCTGAATGCGGGCGAAAAAATCATGCAGATTGTGCCAATGGGCGACAAATTGCTGATCGAGGCGCGAGTCGCACCCGGCGACATTGCCTTCATCAAAGTAGGCGACAAAGCCAATGTGAAGGTCACGGCCTATGATTTTTCAATCTATGGCGGCCTTTCCGGACGCGTGGCGCAGGTGTCGGCAGACAGCATCTATGACGAGGTCGAACGCCAAGCCTATTTCACCGTGATCGTTGAAACCGACCGCGCCTATCTGACCGCCAGCGGAAAGCGTTTGCCAATTACGCCGGGAATGATCTGTGATGTTGAAATTATGACCGGCCGAAAATCGGTGCTGAGCTATTTGTTAAAGCCCGTGCTTAAAGCAAGGTCGGAAGCATTGACTGAGCGATAAGCATCGCAATCGCGACCGGTGCTGATATTGGTTCCTCAACCGTAACTGCCATCGGCATGTTCATTGGTTTGAAGCCCTCCGCCGACGCCATCCGCACCGGCATTGCGGGTTGCACGGCATAGCCGTGTATCCATTTGCTGTTCTGGCTGAATGACATAATCGGCCGGTAATCATTCGGTAGCCGCGCATCCAAAAGCCGGTCGGTCATATTGTCGAGCATCAACGCCCCTTCCGGCACCATCACGACCAATACAGCATGATCGGCATTGCGAACCAAATCACGTGCAACAACCAACCGCATTTGCGATTTGTCGATGCCCAAGGCCGCCAGTAATTCAAGTTTGGCTATCGCAATATCTTCGCAGTCCCCGACGCGGCGGCGCAATGTTTCGCGCGCCGATGCCCAATAATCGGACTGGCCATAGATCTGGCTATCTTCGGCATATTCTATCTTGCCATTCACCCAGCGGTTAACCGCCTCGATCTGAGCCACGCGGTCGCCAGAATAGAGCGCCCCTGTGGCGGCTAGGCTTGCCCGCATCGCCCGTGTAGCCGGCTTGCGATTAACCGCCGCCCAGTCATTATCGAACGGGCTATGGCTGATACTGATCGACAGCGTACCCAGTATCGCGTTTTGCGGAATGAAAGCGGGCTCGGCAGGCGCTGTCATATTAGACGCACCAACGCGCGCGCATGCCGCAGATGCTTCAGCAGTAGCAACTTCTATGGCTTGCAAAGCCTGTGGTGCCTGTTCAGCCACTGCCGAAAGCGGATTGCGTCTGATCGCGTCCTCGGCCTCATTGGCCGCCTCGATCGCTCTGTCTTGGGCGCGACCTAACTGCTTGTTGGCAATGCGGCTGACCGTCGAGGTCAAGTTTTGAATATCGGCGCGGATCGCATC
>JANMPK010000394.1:0-2577 GCA_031369825.1 Sphingomonadales bacterium | reverse complement strand
GTAGATATCGTCGAGCAGGCCTTTGTAGCGCGGACCGAACAGGATCATGTGGTGCGGGATGCCCGGCCAGGTGCCCTTGATGCCCAGATGCAGCACGAACAGCGACGGCGACCAGCTTTTGCGTTTGAGCGATTTTGCTGCGCGTTCGCCGCGTTTGTTGCTGGTCAGCAAATCCTTGTAGGTGTGCATCAGGTCGCCGTTCGACGCCGCGACATCGCAGTCCATCCGCCAGCCCGATTTGGTGCATACGCCAATGACCTTATCGCCGCGCGTTTCGATTTCCGCCACAGGATCGCCCAAGCGGACTTTTCCGCCCAGCCGCTCAAAATGCGTGACAAAAGCCGCGACCAGCCGGTTGGTGCCGCCCTTGGCAAACCACACACCGCCTTCTTTCTCGATGGTGTGGATCAGCGCATAAATCGCGCTGGTGCTCATCGGGTTGCCACCCACAAGCAGCGTGTGGAACGACAAAGCCTCGCGCAGCCGTTCGTCCTTCACATAAGACGAAACAATCGAATAAACCGATCGCCAAGCCTGATATTTCATCAACGCAGGTGCGGCCTTGATCATCGACGCAAAGTCGAGAAACGCGACCGAACCGAGCTTTTGATAGCCCTCTTTATAGACGCCCTTCGAATATTCGAGGAAACGGCGATAGCCCTCAACGTCTTCGGGGTTAAGCTTTTCGATTTCCGATTTCAGCCCGATGGGATCGTTCGAATAATCGAAATTAGTGCCGTCCGGCCAGTTCAACCGGTAAAAGGGAAATACCGGCATCAGCTCGATATCGTCGGCCATACTGTGCCCGGACAAAGCCCATAGTTCTTGTAGACACGGCGGATCTGTGATGACCGTCGGGCCACCGTCGAAGGTAAAGCCGTCCTTCTCCCAATAATAGCCGCGCCCGCCGGGTTTATCGCGCGCTTCGATAATCGTCGTCGCGACGCCCGCCGATTGCAGCCTTATGGCCAATGCCAGACCGCCAAAACCGGCACCAATAATTGCCGCTGTTTTCATTTCTTCTTGCTCCGGATCGCGGTGATGGCTTTCCCGATGGGAATGGGCGGCTTGCCAGTTAGGATACGCGCCTTGTCACCGCCGGTCGTCTTCCCCGCATAGAAGCGTTCGATCAATCCGGGCTTTAACCTGTAGAAACGTTCGAGAATTTTATAGCGCTCGCCGGGTTCCGAGCCACGGAACAGCATGCGGTTGAGCATCCGGTAGAATTTACCGTTCTGCCAATGCTCCTGCGCGCGCTGGCGCATCAGCATGTTGAGCTTGTCGCCGTCGAGATCGGTCTGCTCAGCAATGAAAATCGCGTTGCGCACCGCGTCGGGCAGCGAATAGCTTGTCACCGCCTGGAAGAATGCGCCGCGCGCCCCGGCCTTGGCGGTCCGTCCGCTGCCGCTCGCCCAATAGCTTTCGAGGTCACCGCCCATGACGACCGGCAGCACGCCATTTTCCTCGCGCAACACGCGCTCGACTTTCCAGCCTTTGGTGTCGGCATATTCTGCAATGCGCTGGCGGTAACGGCGGGCGTCATGGTCGGGCTTGTCGCTATAATAAGTGTCCTCGACGAAGACTTTGTCCATGCCAAAAGGCAGGACATAGACGAAGCGGTAGCCGTCATGCTGGTCGACCGTCGCGTCCATGACGATGGGCTTGGTCAGGTTATGCGGCTCGGACAATTGCATCAATTGGCCGGTAAATTTTTGCCACCCGCAATCGAGGTGATGCGTGTCGCCGCCGCCGCGCGCGTCGATAACGCCGCCAGCGTTGATCCGCTGCGCACCGTCGAGGACAACGAGACGCGGGCTGACCGATTTGACTTCGCGTCCCAGCATCAAAGCCGACGCGGGCAAGTTGTTGCGCAACACCCAGTCAAGTCGTTCGGATTCAATGCTGTAATAAATATTGTCTAGCGAACGCGAATGAGCGGGGAACTTCACTTCATATCCGGACCAGCCATAGGTCACCAAAGGCGCGGTCAGCCAGCGGTGCTCAGGCAAAATGTCGGTGGCAAAATAGCTCCAGATATGATTGCCGCCGAAATGCTGCTCCTGTTCGATCAGCACGATTTTCAACTCGGGCCGCATCCGCGACACCGCGAGCGCAATCAAGCCGCCAGCCAAGCCGCCGCCGACAATTGCCAGATCGCATTTGATATTTTCCAAAGGGGTGGATGCCATGAGCGCGGCACTAGCCGAACTGTTCCAGAAGGGGAAGGGTGATGAGGTCGCAAATATTGACATTTTTGCGTGAAACGGGGAGCAAGAGCTATGGCACGAGATTCAAAACTGGTTGCGATTTACAGCCTGAAGGGTGGGGTCGGAAAAACCACATTGTCGGTCAACTTGGCGGCCGAGTCGGCGTTGCGACGCGGCAAGAAGACCTTGCTGTGGGACTTGGACCCGCAATCGGCAGCAAGCTTTATTCTCGGTCATGAGCCCGACAAAAAGCGTCGTGCAAAATCGGTTTTCGAACGCGATGTGTCGCCCGACAAGCTGATTGAGAAGACCGCGATTGAAGGGCTCGATTTGCTGCCCGCCGATATATCGCTTCGCGGTCTCGACGGCC